>JAITBO010000225.1 GCA_031283505.1 Treponema sp.
TTCGGCGGTGTCGAAGCGGAAGTATCCGACGGTCTTACGCACGGCGTCATAATTTTTCTGCTCCGCATAACAGTTGTCGTTCTTGTGGTACGGCCTGGTCCGGGTAGCCTCGATGTGCCGCGTGATACACCAGGTGAGCAGGGGTTCGTTGATGAATTCCATGCCGTTATCGTAATGGGCACCCTTCAGCGGGAAGGGAAGCTCACTATGAATGTCTGAAAAAGCTTCAAAAACCCAGCGGTTGGCCGCGGTCAGGAGGGAACGCTCCTCTATCCATCCCGAAAATACGTCCGTCCCGGTCAATGTTTTGCAAAACTGCCCGCTCGCCGAAGGGCCGCAGTGCGCCACCGTGTCAAACGCGAAGAATCCGGGGGTAAGCGTGTCCCGGTCAATGGGTGTTTTTACCGGAATCCGGCTTCTCAGGGGCGTTTGGACAGACCTCGTCGTGCTTACCCCTCTGATTTCAAACGCCTTCCGCGCGGACTTCAACAGCAGATCCGCCTCGGACGCGCTCACTTCCAGGAGCAGGCCCCTGGTTCCCTCCGTTATCCCGTACCGCGGTTCTTCCGATTCCACCGGAAAATCTATCGTCCCCTCTATCATCAGAACCAGCAGCTTCCCGCGGGGTTTGCCGAACTCCTCCCAGATCGCGCTGAGAACTTTTACAAACCCTTCTCCGTATTTGACCGGTCTGCCACCCCGCTTCCCTTCCGCGCGGGATGCTCTCCTGCTTTTTGTCCCGGGCTTTCCCGCTTCTTTTTTCCGGTCATAGGTGCCCAGCGTCGTCGCAAGATAACTCCGGTTCAGCCCGGTTACCGGCACGAGCCTATCCAACAATTCCTTGCGCCCTTTTTTCGACGCCCGTTGATACTCCTCAAAATTGGCTTTGAGGATTTCTCGTCTAGTGTGCATATCCAGCCTCATTTGTCCCGCCTTACTGGGGGACTATTTTATATTTGGGCTAGATTTTTAGTTATTAGGCTTCCGCTTTTTCGACTAGGTTTTATTTTTAGGCATTTCGGGCGGCGCATTGCCTTATCAGCGCAAATCGTTGTTTTCAGGCTCTCTCTACGTAAAAAATTTCTAAACTGAGAATTACTGGTGCGAAAATTAGGAAGGCCTAGAAACGGCATCGTAAACACGGTAGAATAAAGTTGCAAAACCAATCTATCGGTGGTATCGGGCCTTCGGTCCGCCGAAGCCGTATTCACACTTAACACGGACAAAAGAAACGCGCTACATATCCCGACACGATTAAACCTGTGGATTTGGGTGCATCCGGCACACGCGCCGGACCGGGCTATCCGCTCCAATTCCTCAGTCCGCCTGCTGCGGGCTTGCGGGATTTCCGCTCCTATCCCTTGCGCTTCGCTGTGTTATACGATCTCCCGCCAGGAAGCAAAACCACATTTTCATAACTGCCGGGATACTATGGCGGACATGAGGTTGCCCAAATGCTATATGTCGGTGTTACCCGGCAAACATCTGAGCAGCATATACCGGGAACTGAATCGCAACAGGCCAGGCGGCGTTTATACCGGCAACGAGGCTCAGACGGCAAGTGAACAAAGGCGGTTGGATAACAGCCAAGCCCCAGGATGGACAACCGCGCGTTCATGCGGGAAATTACGGCTTTGTTCAAACAAGACCTTTTCCCGGATCAGATTTCAGGCCGATTGGGAGCACTATACCCTGACCGGAAGGAACAACAGGCGTCAATATCGACCGTCTACACCTATTTAGAGTCTGTCTATAATGTAGACACATTAGGAACAGACTACCTTAAAATCTGCATTTTCGTAACCTTTAGGTGAGAAAATGCAAGGTCTGTCCACAAAGTAACCGACTTTGTGGACAGACGCTATTTATACCGGGGAACAACGAAAGACCCTTCGCTGAAAGAACATCTCCGGCAAAAACATAGCCACGTTTGTTGGCCGAAAAACAAAGTTCCTGTTGGCAAAAGTAATGGCGGACAAGAGGGCGTTGACACTGAACAAGGCCGCCATTCGCGCCTTCAGTTCAATACCCCGCGCCGGTGCGGAACACCCTGACAGTGGACAACGATAAGGAATTCGCGGGGCATCAGAGATTATCGCAAGCCCTCGCAACCGACATCTGTTTTGCGCATCCATACCATTCGTGGGAGCGGGGGCTAACGAACACACCAACGGACTTATCAGACAATACCTGCCTAAAAAAATACCCTTTGATACCCTTACCCAAAATTCCTTACGAAGTTTTTTCGCCATAAAATTCGTACTTCAAAAAAAATTCCGCGTGTCTATCCATATAGTCTAATCAACCTGCTGGTTTTTCTGCTTCATCGCCATCCTTCTGTCCCGTATAACAGCCAGCCGCTCCTCCAGGTCTTCCGCCGGTCCTTCCGCGATGAGACGTTTCAGGGTGTCCAGGCTCCCCTCAAATTGTTCGATGTAGCGCAGTAATTCTACGCGGTTCTCCCGGAAAAGTTCCGTCCACATGGGGACGTTGAGCATGGCGATACGAGTAAGATCCTCGAAGCTGCCGCCGCCGAAGCGGGTGATGGCCGTATCGGACTGGCAGTCGATGAGGGCTGCGGCAATCACATGGCAGAGTTGGCTCGTAAAAGCGATTTTCCGGTCGTGTTCCTCCGCGCCGGCACAGGTGATGCGGCCAAAGCCAAGGCGGTGAATGATGTCCCGGAGGTATTTCAGGTTTTCCGGTTTATTGCGTTTCAGGGGGGTAAGGATGTAGTTCTTCCCGCGAAAGTCGCAGTGTTCCGCGTTGGCAAAGCCGCCCCGCTCGCTCCCGGCCATGGGATGACCGGGAATGAAGTCAAGGTCATCCCGGAGGTCTTTTTCCATGGCGGCGGAAATACTGCCCTTGATCCCGACTATATCGGTGATGAGGGCCCCGCTTTTAAAGGCGGCCATTTGGTCCTTCATAAAGCGCAGGAGGGTCGAAGGATTGAGGCAGAGGAACACCAGATCGCATTCCTTCAGCATGGTTTCCGCCGAGGTGAAGCCCCCGTCAATGATGCCGGTGGCCCCCGCAGCGGCCAGAACCTCCGCGTCCCTGTCGCAGGCCAGGAGCCTCCCGCTCCCGCCGAGGGGGAGGACGCCCCTGTTCCGCAAGGCCATGGCTATCGCACCCCCCATAAGGCCGAGTCCCGCGATCCCCACGGTACAGTGTTCTATCGGTTTCATCGTAGCGCCTTAGAGGGCTTTGCCTTCAACGGCGGCGTATTTCCGCAAAACGTCCATA
Source organism: Treponema sp. (assembly GCA_031283505.1). The sequence continues at coordinate 3,247 of JAITBO010000225.1, forward strand.
AGGGAGCCGAAGTCGCCGGGGGTAAGGGACTGCTCTCCGTCGCAGAGGGCGGCTTCGGGGTTGTTGTGGACCTCCACGATAAGGCCGTCCGCGCCGGCGGCAATCGCGGCTTTGGCCATGGCGGGGACCATCCAGGCCAGGCCCGTGGCATGGCTGGGGTCCACGATGACCGGAAGGTGGCTCTGCTTCTTCAGAGCCGGGATGGCGGAGAGGTCCAGGGTGTTCCGGGTGTAGCTGTCGAAGGTTCTGATGCCCCGTTCGCAAAGGATGATTTGGTCGTTGCCTCCCGCCATGATGTATTCCGCCGCCATAAGAAGTTCCGTAACTGTGGCAGCCAGGCCCCGCTTGAGGAGAACAGGCTTGCGGCAGCGACCCAGTTCCTTGAGGAGGGTGAAGTTCTGCATATTCCGTGCACCCACCTGCATGACATCCACGCCGTCAAAAACCTCAAGTTGGTGAATCGCCATGAGTTCCGTGACGACGGGAAGGCCGGTCTCCTTTTTGGCCTCCAGAAGCAAGTCCAGGCCCTCACAGCCCAGGCCCTGGAAACTGTAGGGGCTGGTCCTGGGTTTGAAGGCCCCGCCTCTGAGAAACCCCGCCCCAGCCTTTTTCACCGCCCCGGCTATGGCAACGATCTGGTCCCGGTTCTCCACGGAACAAGGACCGGCGATGATCCCCAGATGCCCGCCGCCTATGTAGCTGGCCGTCCCGCCTGGACCGGGAACGGCAAGGCAGGTGTCCTGGGGATGAAAAAGCCGGTTCGCCCGTTTATAGGGTTCCTGTACTCGTATTACTTTGTCCACCAGGTGATGGGCCAAAAGCCCCTCCTCGTCAATCGCCGAGGTGTCCCCCACAAGCCCCAGCACCGTTTGGCTCATCCCCTCTGAAAAGTGGATCTTCACCCCCTTTTTTCCCAGAGCGCCCGCAAAAAGGCGGATTTCTTCCATACCGGTTCCCGGCTTCATCGCAATAATCATACAAACCTCCATGTTTCTCCGCAAAATTATACGAACACAAAAAAAGGGGGCTCCGCGTCATCCGCGAAGCCCCCTGTGTTGCCAAGGTTTACCGGCGTTTCAGGTTTTTAATCCCAAAAAGCCGGACTCCGCAGTTTTGAGGGAGGCGTAATAATAGT
>JAITBO010000241.1 GCA_031283505.1 Treponema sp.
CCATGATACCCTCCCATATTCCGGTTTATCCGGCTTTGGGAGGGTGTCTATCCCTCTCCGGGGACGATGCCTTCGGCCCTCCCCTTCTCCGCATCATGGGGAAATCTCCCCTGTCCGAATCTCCTACTCCAGATTGAGCCTGTGTTTGAGGAGCCAGTTTGCGGCCAGGAAGTACAGGACGGCAAAGGCGGCTTCAAAACAGGCAAGGACCAGAAGATGCGGCGCGCCGGACAAGGGCAGGGCATTAACCGCCTGGGTTAGAGGCTGCTGCACAAAAGTCATGACCGCAAGGTACGAGCCGAACCCGGCAAGTCCGCGGAAACGGGGCGCAATGTGACTGACCGTCATTGCCGTGTACACAAGACACAACTGTTGAACCGTAAAAAACAGCGCAATCACGATTCTGAGAATCAACGAAGGAAGGGCGATATAGGCCCAACCGTCCACAAGATTGCCGAATATCCGGGGCAGCAGGTCCAATATCTGCCGGTAATCAGCGATAAGCGCGAAGATTATCAGGGAGATGACGCAGGTAACGCCGCTCAACAGAAAGGTACAGAGGGCCGCCGCCATTTTGGACGTGACGAGCGCCCACTCGGGAACAGGCAGGGTGAACATCAGATAGCCCTCGTCTTTTAGCAGGTTGTCCCGAAAGCGCAGGATTACTGTCATCAGGTTCACGATGAACAAGGCCAGGAACAACATTCCCCAGAGGGCGTAGAAAAGGCCCGCGCCCGAATCGAAACTTTGGCCGTGTCCGATAAAGCTGTTGATCCCCGCGACAACCGCCAGCGCCAGCAGCGCCAGATAGAGCGCCGGGATGATCCGCAGCAACGCCTTGAATTCATAACGGAGTAATTTTATTAGCATTTGAATACCTCTCTGAAAAGCGAATCTATGGACATACCTTTTTCTGTGCGGATGTCGTCGGCGGCTCCCTGAAGAATAACCCGGCCCTCCTTGAGGAAAATAACATCGTCCAGTATCTGTTCCACATCCTGAATCAGATGGGTGGAGATCAGCACGGCGGCATCTTCACTGTAGTTGTTGATAATCGTGTTGATGATATAGTCCCGCGCCGCCGGGTCTACGCCGCCTATGGGCTCGTCGAGGAGATAGAGCCGCGCCTTGCGGGCCATCACAAGGATGAGCTGCACCTTTTCGCGGCTGCCTTTGGACAGGGTTTTGAACCGTTTGTCCAGGCCGATACCGAGATTGGTGAGCATGGTCTCGGCGGCGTCCCTGCGGAAGTCCGTGTAGAAATCGGCGAAAAAGGACAATATCTCTGTTATCCGCATCCAGCCGTCCAGTATGAAGCGGTCGGGCAGATAGGAAACCATCGCCTTACTTTCCACGCCGATCTTCCTGCCGTTGATCAGCGCTTCCCCACCGGAGGGCTGCAACAGCCCGTTGGCCAGTTTGATCAGCGTTGTTTTGCCGCTGCCGTTGGGCCCGAGAAGGCCGGTAATCCGTCCTCCCTCCAGGCTTATGTTGATTTCATCCAGTGCCGTCTGTTTGCCGTAACGCTTGGATAAATTTTTGCATTCCAATATGTGGGCGCTCATGAGCCGCCTCCTTGAGTAATTTCTGCCGTGTCCGCCTGACAGTGCCGCGCTTTTTGCGCCCGGTCAAACAGTTCGCGGGTCTCCCCGGCGCTGAACCCCAGGGACTCCATCGCGGAAAGCAGCGCTTCTATCCGCTCGGACGCCAATCGTGATCGAAGCTCCTTAATCACCTGTTCATCCTCTGTTACCATTTTTCCACTTGCCCTCCTGGTGGAGAGCAACCCATCCCGTTCCAGTTCGGACAACGCCCGCTGGACCGTGTTTGGATTGACCGCGTAGAAAGCCGCCAGGTCCCGGATGGAATCTATCTTTTCTCCGGGCGTAAGCCGTCCCGCCGCAATCTGTCCTTTGATTTTGTCCATTAACTGTGTGTAAATGGGCCGTTCCGCTTGAAAAGTCATCAACTCATTCTGTCTCCTGTTGTATCATAGTCTTACTGTATTAAGTATATAATACGGTAAGACAAAAGTCAAGAGGAAAACAGAAAAAAGACGAAAAATTGAGCATTTCAGCGGGCCGCTGAAGATTACTTTGATGCGGAAAGCTCCCGCCGTAGCGTTACCCCTTCCGCATTTCCCTTACTTTCGTTTAAAGAGTACCTGGGCTTCGTAGTCCGCCGTCTTGTCGAGCCAGCCGGTTCCCACCGGGACGTTCGCGTTCAGGCAGAGTTTGTCCCAGACTGCGGAGAAGGGCAGGGTCTTGAACTCTTCCATAAGGCCAAGGCGTTCGTGGAGTTTACCGGCTTTTTCCGCCTGCCGAAGGAGTTTGGAGGGCTCAAGCAGGGATTCCAGCAGGGCTTTGCGGAGGCTACGGGCGCCTATGGTCCAGGCGGCGATCCGGTTGATCGAGGCGTCAAAGAAGTCCAGGGCAAAATCTATCCTGTCCTGGGCTTTCTGCCTGATGATTTCCCGGCATACCTCTCGCAGTTCGTCGGAAAAGAGGGGTACGTGGTCCGAATCCCAGCGCACGCCCCGGCTAAAGTGGATGAGCAGGCCCGGCACAAAGAGCAGGGCAGCGGAAATCTTGTCTGCGATGTTTTCGGTGGGGTGAAAATGGCCCATGTCCAGGCACAACTTGATTTTTTTGGCCGTGGCATAGGCCAGATAGAAATCGTGGGAGCCTACCACATAGGACTCGCTTCCTATGCCGAACAGCTTTGATTCCACCGCGTCGGTGATGGTTTGAGGGTCCTGGGGAACGTCCAGTATCTCGTCCAGAGCGTCCTTAAGCCGGAGCCGGGGCGACAGGCGGTCCGCAGGCAGGTCCTTGGAACCATCGGGAACCCAGATGTCGTTCACCGACGGGGAGCCCTGGTTGGCGCCGAAAGCCGAGGCGATTTTCCGTGACGCTATGGCGTGGCGTATCCAGAAGCGGCGTATCCCCGGATCGGCGCTTGCCAGGGTATAGCCGTCATTTGCCAGGGGATGGGAGAAGAACGAGGGGTTGAAGTCCAGGGGAATTTTCTTTTTCCTGGACCAGGCCATCCAGCGATTAAAGTGTTCCGGTTCCAGTTCGTCCCGGCCTACTTTTTTGCCGCCGGTTTCGGCGTAGAACATATGGAGGCTAAACCGCTTTTTCCCCGGAATAAGGGAAAAGGCGAATTCGGCGTCCGCCCGCAGTTCGTCACCGTTCCGCGCCCGGCCTGGATAGTTTCCGGTAGCGAGGATGCCGCCGCCGGAAATTCCATCGGCACCTTCAAATCCCGTAACGTCGTCTCCCTGCCAGCACTGCACGGAAATGGGGATTTCTATGGCGGATTTGATGGCCTTGTCGGTATTGATCCCGAATTTGCCGTAGGCTTCTTTTGCCAGACCGTAAGCTGTTTCGACAGATTCCGTATTCTCGTAAGGCTTCATGTTCTCCTCCAAATAAAAATTATAAAGC
>JAITBO010000417.1 GCA_031283505.1 Treponema sp.
GTATTTACATCCCAGGGTTCGGCTAGCATTGGACTTCGCTTTGCGAGGCAAGCTCGTCCGCCCAGTCTGCCTTATATACGGTTTCTGTTCGTTGGCCCGGGATTTTGCCAGGCGAACTACTGTTCGCAGGCTTCCTTCAGATTCCACCGCACACTGTACCGGTTCGGTAATAGGCGCTGCTTTCCGGAACGGCCGCCTTGGGCCTACAGCTTCAGCACGCTTTTGTCGTAGTCCGCCGGGGGCAGGCAGCCCAGCAGTTGGATACAGGTGGCGGCAATGGAGCTGATCCCCAGGCCCTCGTTGAGGGAACCTTCCCCCGGGGCATTGGGGTATTCCCCCTGCCAGCCGGGGTCGTAGATCACGCAGGGCACGGGGTTAAGGCTGTGGCTGGTCTTGGCTTTGGGGCTGCCGTCCTTTTTCAGGGACACTGCCCCGGTCTTCTTGTCGTGTTCGAACATGTCGTCGCTGTTGCCGTGATCCGCGGTGATCACCATGACCCCCCCGGCACGGTCTACCGCCTTGCGAAGCCGCCCCAGTTGGATGTCCATGGCCTCCATGGAACAGACCACCGCCTGGTAGATCCCCGTGTGGCCCACCATATCCCCGTTGGGGTAGTTGAGGCGGATAAAGTCGTACTTCCCCGATTCGATGGCCGCGATAACCCGGTCGGTGATCTCCGCGCACTTCATCCAGGGCCGCTGTTCAAAGGGGATCACGTCGCTCTTGATCTCCTGGTAGTCTTCCAGCTTGTCGTTGAATTTGCCCGTCCGGTTCCCGTTGAAGAAGTAGGTCACATGGCCGTACTTCTGGGTTTCCGAGATGGCCAGGGTCCTGACCCCCGTGGCGGCCAGGTATTCCCCCAGGGTCCGGTCTATGGCGGGGGGGCTTACCAGGTAACGTTTGGGAACGTGAGTGTCCCCGTCGTACTCCATCATTCCCGCGTAGCAGACTTTGGGCCGCCTGCCCCGGTCGAATTTGCCGAAGTCCTCTTCCTCAAAGGCCGCGGTGATTTCCAGGGCCCGGTCCCCCCGGAAGTTGAAGTAGACGACGGAATCCCCGTCTTCTATGGGGCCCAGGGGCTTCCCGTTTTCGGCTACCACGAATTCCTTGAGGTCCTGATCGATGATGCCGGGAATCTCCTTGCGGTAGGTTTCCACCGCTTCCCTGGCGCTTGCGAACTGCCGGCCCTCGCCGTGGACGTGGACCTTCCAGCCCCGTTCCACCATGGTCCAGTCCGCGCCGTAGCGGTCCATGGTGATCCACATACGCCCGCCCCCGGAAGCGATGCGGGCGTCGAAGCCCCCGGTGTTGGCTTCTTTCAGGAAGGCTTCGAAGGCGTCCACGTATTCCAGGGCGCTGGTTTCGCCCACGTCCCGGCCATCAAAGAGCGTGTGAACCCGGACCTTCCGGATCCCCTCTTCTTTGGCCCGGAGGATCATTGCTTTAAGGTGGTCCAGGTGGCTGTGGACGTTGCCATCGGAAAAGAGGCCGATAAAGTGGAGAGTCCCCTTGTTTTTGGCGGCGTTGGCGGTGATCTCCTTCCAGGCGGCTCCCTCAAACATGGCCCCGCTTTCTATGGACCGGAAAACCAGGGCGGCTCCCTGGCTGAAAACCCTGCCGCAGCCCATGGCGTTGTGCCCAACCTCGCTGTTGCCCATGTCGTCATCCGAAGGCAACCCCACTGCCTTCCCGTGGGCTTTGAGCTTTATATGGGGGCTTTTCGACTTGATTGCGTCCAGATTGTACATTTTGGAGTCCGCCACCGCGTCTCCTTCTTGGTACTTGCCGTACCCCACGCCGTCCATAATGACCAGCGTCAACGGCCCCCGGCGGCCCTTCCAGGCCGGATTCTTCTTTAAGGCTTCAACCATGGGAACTCCTTGAGTTTGAATTTCTTTAAGTATAGCGGAAAAAAGGCGCAAGGAAAAGTCTACGGGGACGGGAAAAATCGGCAGCCCGATTACCGGCTCAGGATAAACGCATTGGAATTTTAACTACGGAAATACACGGAGTTTTTATTACTAATCGGGTTTCATCTCCGTGAAACTCCAAGGAACCTCCGGTTCCAAAGTTTTAGAACAGCCTCAAGTGGGAAGAATATAACCTGGCTGGGATGTGGTCGAACATTAGGTTCGGCGTGGTTAAACTGAGAACTGCTGGTTTATCCTTGCGCCACCTTGATCTTCCCGAAAATTCCTTTATTATTTAGTTTATGTTCACCCTGGTTCCCTGCGCGGCAGGATGCGGTATGACGGCTATCACCGGTTCCCAGCTCTGTGCCGTTCATGCGGCAAGCAAAGAGAACGAAGCGGCGCGGATAGGCCGGTATATTTCGGAACGGATGGTCATAAAAAACCTTAACGCGCCGGGATTGCATTTTTCGAGTGTCGATTTTTCCCACCGCAAGTTCTACGGCTGTAATTTTAAGGGGGCCAGCTTTTCCATGTGCCTCTTTACCGAATCCTTTATGCGTATGGTTTTCTTTGAGTTTGCCGACTTTGATAACTGCGATTTTTCCCGCAGCGATCTTCAGTTTCTGTCATTTGCGGGGGCGCATATACGAGACTGTACCTTTGAAGGTTCTGAACTGCTGCACCTCAATTACGGGGGCGCGGTAATCAGGGACTGTACCTTTAACAAATCGAACCTCTATAACAGCCGGTTCATCAACGCCGACATGGAATATTCTGATTTTGTGGACTGTAACATCAAAAAAGTTTTCTTTATCCGGGCCAAACAGGAAGGCGTTTCCTTCAAGTCATCCAATACGGCGGAAGCCATCTTTACCCTGGGGGAAGAATGAAGCTTTTTTTTCATTACTGCCTGCCCGGTTTCACCAACTGTTATATCCTGGGCGAGGAAAATACGGACCTTCCTAACGGAGAAGCGCCCCGGGAACCGGCGCGTCAAAATACGGCGCATCATGAGGCGATCATCATAGATCCGGGAGTAATGGACGAGGAAATCCTCAATTTTATTGAACAAAATGATTATACCCTCCGGGGAGTGCTACTCACCCATGATCACCGCAACCATGTCCGGGGCCTGCGTACCCTGAAGCGGATTTACAATGCCGAAATCTACGCAATAAACCCCCTTATCCTGGACCAGCGCGCAACCCTTATACGGGAAGGGGACATCCTTTTCATCGGTCCCTTCCGTATCGAGGTGATTTCTATTCCCGGTCATTCTTCGGATTCTGCGGTTTTCAAAATAGACAACCTCCTTTTTACCGGGGACGCCGTCAGCGCGGGCCTTCTGGGAGCTACCGCCAGTTCCTACGGGGCGGCGATACAGATGACTGCCCTGCGGAGCAAAATTTTCTCCCTGCCCGGTGATTTCATCATCCTGCCCGGCCACGGGCCGCCGAGTTCCCTGGAAGTGGAACGACGCTTTAACGCGGGCATACAACTCTTTGAACAGCACTCCATGCGGCGTCCTTCCTTTAGTCTGGAAATCTTTTAGACTGAAATTCGAGTTTATATCGGGTGCATCGCCTTGAGAAACTTCGTTTCCTAAGAAACTGTTTTGGAGCATTACGACATACGAAATGCCTCATTTTAAAAAGCAGCCGAAGGGCTGGAACATCCCGGGCCTGGGCAACGGCCTGGCGATCAACCACCGGCGGACGGACGGCGCCGGGCGCTCCTTCAACGACCGGACCGGGTCTCCCTTTGAGGGGCTGGTCTGGAAAGTCTACAGCGGCTGGATCCTCCAGTTTGACCTTGCGGCAGTCCTGC
>JAITBO010000029.1 GCA_031283505.1 Treponema sp.
GGGCTTTAGAATGTATCGTAAATTAAGGCAAATTATATACTTTTTCATACATTTTACCTGGAATTCATTACAGAATCGGGTAGAAGCCAACAGGCGACTTTCTTAACTTGTTGACATTGGTCTTCTATATGTTTACGGAGATAGTTTTTAATTACTATGCAATAATTCCTGTTTATCCGAATAATTCGTGAAAATTAGCGTTCGTCCGATGACTCTTAGTATTCCATCGAACTCACGTTATATGAAATTCACGAAAATGAAAACAGTAAACATATTCTGGAATTTTTTAATGGCTTAATAGTTTCTGTTTCCGGTTGGCACCCGATGATTCCCGTGTTTGAAAAGATGGGGTTCAAAATCATACTTCGCGATTTTAAGGGCCAAATGAAATCAGGCAAATCGGCAGGGATTTATTTTTTTGCCCAACACGCGGCGGAGGCCCTCTTTCGGTATTTATCCGTTGAACACGTTTATGTTATCGGCACATCCTATGGCGGCGAATCCACCATGAAACTGGCAATCCGTTATCCTGAGATAACGGACAGTATTTCTATCATTGATTCACGGGCGGGTCCATGCCCTGCCCTTCAAGTATTTAAACCAATTCAGGATTTGTTGCTCGGGGTATGGAGCTGCATAAGATCTATACCTTGCAGAACAATATGCCTCACCTTTCAGGGTGAGGTTGTTGATTCTGTCAGCGAACTGGACGAAGTGCAGACAGGATTTGTATTAAGCTGGAATATCCTGTGCGGTACTGGAGACGGCGAAGCCTTTTACCGGGCAGAAAAGATTGTATGGTACCTTTGTACAGGATGTATACATGACCCGCGAATTGAGCCGGATTACCTGTCCGGCGCTGATCATCTGCGGCGAGGACGATATTCTGAAAAAATCGAGATTTTCCAAAATAATCACCGATTCTATTACCGGGTCCGAATACATCATGATTCCGGGTTGCGGCCATGTAGCTATCTTTGAAAAAACAGGAGAACTCTGTTCGGCTATTTTGGGGTTCATCATGAAACATACAGCTTGAGCCTGTTTCAAAATTCCCATGAGGCAGGGAATCAACAATTTTACCCTAAAGCTCACCGGCGAACCGGTAAGCGGATTTTTGGGTGTTAAACCCCTTCAACATGGATAAATCAGACGCTTCATTGATGGATGGGTCAGTTAACCTGATTCCATCCGGGATTGAAGGCTGACGGGGCTTCCGAGGCAAATTTTGCCTTAAAAGTCTTGCCGTATCGTTCCCATAGGCGGTCCTTTCTCCGCCTGTTCCGGACGGCCTCATCCATCTTATTTTATTTTTTGGCTCATTATATGCCTCTTTCTGAAACTTCCCTGCGAAATCGGCGTCCCTTTTTTTGTAAATTCAATTCTATAATCCTTGCGTTTATCCTGTAAATCATCATTCTCCCCATTCACTTTTTTTCCGTAAATATATATACTGTATTTGGAGGATTTCATGGATAATCAGAAGAACGTATTTTTCTTCGGCGAAGGAAAGGCCGAAGGGTCTGCGGAAATGAAAGACATACTTGGCGGCAAGGGTGCGAATCTTGCGGAAATGACCAATCTCGGCATACCGGTTCCCCCGGGTTTTACGATTTCTACCGAAGTGTGCGCCGCATTTTATGAGAATGAGAAAAAGTACCCCGCAGGGTTTGAGGATGAAGTGCTTGACAATCTGAGAAAATTGGAAGATGTGATTGGCAAAAAGCTCGGCGATCCCGATGATCCCCTGCTGGTGTCGGTCCGGTCAGGGGCGGCGGTTTCCATGCCCGGCATGATGGACACCATTCTCAACCTGGGGATTAACGACAGGGCGGTGCAGGGGCTCGCGCAAAGGACCGGGAATCTCCGGTTCGCCTGGGACGCCTACCGGCGTTTCATCCAGATGTACGGCGATGTAGTCATGGGTGTTCCCGGCGACGATTTTGAGGACGCCATTGCCGCCATCAAGAAAATACGGAAGGTGGAGCTTGACACCGATCTTACCGCTGAGGACCTGGAAAAGCTGGTGGGTGAATATAAAAAGATCGTTAAGAAACACACCAAAACCGAATTTCCCCAGGAACCCCGGGATCAGCTCTGGGGCGCAATCAACGCGGTTTTCGGTTCCTGGATGAATGAGCGGGCCATCAAATACCGGCATCTCAACGAGATCAGGAACCTCAAGGGCACGGCGGTCAACGTTCAGTCCATGGTATTCGGTAACTTCGGGGACGATTCGGGAACCGGCGTTTGTTTCAGCCGGGACCCTTCCACGGGGAAGAACGAATTTTACGGGGAATACCTTATGAACGCCCAGGGCGAAGATGTGGTGGCCGGTATCAGGACGCCGGAAAAGATCGCCACCCTGGCGAAAAAGAACAGGGAAATTTACGATCAGCTTGTGGCCATCAAGGACAGGCTGGAAAACCACTTCCGGGATATGCAGGATATGGAATTCACCGTCCAGCAGGGCAAACTTTACATCCTTCAAACCCGGAACGGCAAACGTACCGGGGCTGCGGCGGTGAAATGCGCCGTTGACATGGTGGCGGAAAATCTCATCGACAAGAACACCGCAGTCCTCAGGGTAAGCCCCAATCTCCTGGATCAGCTTCTCCACCCCATGATAGACCCCAAGGCGATCAAGGCGGCCAAGTCCATTACCAAGGGGCTCAACGCATCGCCGGGAGCCGCCTGTGGCCGCATCGTGTTTTCCGCCGCAGACGCCGAGGCCTGGCACGTCAGGGGAGAGAAGGTGCTTCTGGTGCGCAAGGACACGAGTCCCGAGGACATAGGCGGCATGGTGGTATCCCAAGGCATCCTTACGTCTATGGGAGGGATGACCAGCCATGCGGCAGTGGTCGCCCGGGGCATGGGGACCCCCTGTGTGGCCGGAGCCAAGGGCGTCTCCGTCCAGGGAAAGAAGGTTGTCATAGGCGGAAAGGCATTCAAGGAAGGGGACTGGCTTTCCATAGACGGTTCCACCGGTGAGGTCTACGCGGGACAGCTTCCCCTGGTGTCGCCGGGAATCTCCAGGGACATGGATACCTTCCTTTCCTGGTGCGACGATATCCGGGCTTCTTCGGTGCGGGGCGGCATTACGGGCTTTGAGGTCAGAACCAATGCCGATCAGCCGGAAGACGCAAAACGGGCCTTCGACTTCGGCGCTCAGGGCGTGGGGCTTTGCCGTACCGAGCATATGTTTTTCGCCCCGGAGAAGCTCATCCACTTCCGGGCCATGATCGTGGCGGATTCCGAAGCGGAACGGAAGGCGGCGCTCAAAAAGATACTCCCCTTGCAGAAAAGGGATTTCTTCGGCATATTCAAGGCCATGGGTGGCCGTCCGGTGACCATCCGGCTGTTGGACCCGCCGCTCCACGAATTCGTTCCCCATACCAAAGAAGAAATTAGCGAGCTTGCGGCCTTCCTCGATGTAACGCCCAAAGAACTCGTACCCAAACTCGAAAAGCTCAAAGAGGCGAACCCCATGCTGGGTCACCGGGGCTGTCGCCTTGCGGTCACCTTCCCGGAGATTTACGATATGCAGGTTGAGGCCATTGCGCTGGCGGCGGTGGACTGCGTAAAGAAGAACATCCCCGTGAACCCGGAGATCATGATTCCTATCGTGGTTACCGCGCGGGAACTGAAGCTGCTCCGTCCCAATGCGGAGGCGTCCCTCAACAAGGTCTTCGACAAGGCCGGGGTGAATGTTCCGGTCAAGATCGGGACCATGATCGAGGTTCCCCGGGCGGCCATCAGGGCGGGTCATATCGCCAGATACGCCGATTTCTTCAGCTTCGGGACCAACGATCTTACTCAGATGACCTTCGCTTTCAGCCGGGACGACGTGGCTTCTTTCCTGCCCGCGTATCTGGAAAAGAACGTCCTGGATGTGGACCCCTTTAAGTCCATAGACGAGGAAGGCGTGGGTTTCCTCATTTCCAGCGCCACCGAACAGGGGCGTTCCGTCAATCCCGGCCTCAAAGTAGGCATCTGCGGTGAGCATGGAGGCGATCCCCAGACCATTGATTTCTGTTACCGGGCGGGATTGAGCTACGTGTCCTGTTCGCCCTACCGGGTGCCCCTGGCGCGTCTTGCGGGAGCCCAGGCGGTGATCAAAAACAGCGGGATACCGGCGGGGGTTCTGTAGTCTGTAATTTTAATCATGGATGTGGAGGTATCGTATGCGTTATGTGGAATTTGGCAGGTCCGGTATTCAGGTGTCGCGGTTGGGATTCGGCTGTATGCGTCTCCCCAGTTATGAGAAAGACGGCAAAACCCTTTACGATGAGGACAAAAGCATAGCCCTCCTCAGGAGGGCCTATGAACTCGGGGTAAACTACTACGACACCGCGCCGGGTTACTGCGATACCTTGAGCGAGATCATCACCGGGAAGGCGGTCAAGCCTTTCCGGGAGAAGATCTACCTTTCCACCAAGAACCCCATCGAAAACGCCTCGGGGGACGATTACGACAAGCGGCTGGAAAAATCCCTCAAACAGCTTGATACGGATTACATCGACTTCTACCATTTCTGGGGCATCGGCCTGGATACTTTCATCAACAAGGTTTGTGCTTCCGGCGGCCCTCTGGACAGGGTGAAGAAGTGGAAAGCCCAGGGCGTGGTGCGGCATATTTCCTTTTCTTTTCATGACACGCCGGAAAATATGCTGGAAATCATACGAAGAGGGGAGGGGGTCTTTGATTCCCTCCTCTGCCAGTACAACCTCCTGGATCGTTCCAACGAGGAGGGAATGGCTTTCGCCAGGGAACAGGGCCTTGGGGTGGTGGTCATGGGACCCGTGGGAGGAGGCCGCCTGGGCGCGCCGTCCAAGATCATTCGGGACCTGCTTCCCGGCAAGGTGCGGAGTTCCGCGGAGGTGGCCCTGCGGTTCGTGTTCACCAATCCGAATCTGCACATCGCCCTGTCCGGGATGAGTTCTCTGGAACAGCTTGAGGAGAACGCGGCCCTGGCGGATAACGCCGGTCCCCTGAACGCGGAAGAGCGGGAGCAGCTCAACGCCATGATGAAGGAGAACGAGCGCCTGGCGGGGCTCTACTGTACGGGATGCAAATACTGTATGCCCTGTCCCCAGGGTATCAACATTCCCGAAGTATTCACCATGATGAATTACCACCGGGTGTACAACATCACAAGCTACGCCCGGCAGAACTACGCCATGATAGGCAAGGTTCCCTGGATGCAGTACAAGGACGCCTCCGTCTGTGTGGAATGCGGGATCTGCGAGGACAAGTGCCCTCAGAAGCTGCCCATACGGCGGCAGTTGCAGGAGACCCATAAAGCCCTGGCCCTGTAAAGGGATAAACGCGCAGAAACGAGGCTTGCTCATGTCTGATGACATGGCGGGCCGGGCTGTCCGTTTTACCCCACAGGCCGGGCGGCGCCCCATATGCACTAACTTATATTTGACAAACCGTCGGTTTAATGATATACTGTAAAAAAACACCGGAGGTTTGTATTATGCCATCAATAGCCCAGTTACTGCTACTGCTCGGAAAGGATTACGAGCGGAAATGTACCGAACTCGGGATTATAAAGCGTGTGCGTGAAATCAAAACGCCCGCCGATTTAATGATGCTCTGTTTATTTCATCTGTTCAACGGAGTGTCGCTTGTCGCGGTCAGCACGGTCGCTTTCGCCCTGAAAATAGGGAACTTCAGCGACGCGGCGTTTATGAAAAAAGAAAGCTAAATGCGGCGAATGGTTCAAACATATAAGTGCGGAGTTGTCGCGTGACGGGTTAATTTCATATCCGAAGCCGGCTTATTTAGAAGGCCGCCGAGTGCCGGCGGTAGACGCATCCGACGTGGTAGAAAAGGGGCGTAGCGGGGAAACCTACCGTCTGCATTATGCGATAGACCTACATACCATGACCAGCGACACGTTCAAAATCACCAAAGAGGAGACAGGCGAAACACTGAGTAATTTCGATTTCAGACGGGGAGATTTGGTAGTGGCGGACCGGGCGTACGGGACATTGAAAGGGATGAACCACTGCCTGACCTGCGGTGCGGATTATATACTGCGCTACATACGGGCTGTTTCGCGGTTTATGATGAAAACGGAAATACGGTTGATATTGCCGGGGGGTTCGCGGGGCTGAAAAGCGGGGAAAGCGGCGAGGCCGCGGTTTTTGCCGTACTCCCTGATAAAACACGAATACCGGTGAGGATTTGCGTTAAGCGCAAGGACAAAGAAGCGTGTGAGAAATCCCTGAAAAGGCTGGAGAGGCGGGCATCCCGCAAAGGCAACAACCTACAGGAAAAGACCGTGGAATTCAATGAATACATCGTGGTCGTAACATCGCTTCCG
>JAITBO010000130.1 GCA_031283505.1 Treponema sp.
CCATGCACCGGAGGGCGATCCGGTAATCAAAGTGAATATCCGCCGAAAGGGGCATGGCGACCCGTGCGGCCAGATTGCCCAGAACTTCCGCGGCTTCCATGTCCGGCACGGCGAACCTGAGGAGGGCGCATCCCATGTCCCCCAGGCGGCGTATCCGCCCGCAGATAGCTTCACCCCGCTCACCTTCGAGGTCCGCAAAGGAGAGGCGATCCTTCCACATTGTCTGAACGGCCACAGGATGACCGCCCCCGATATAGAGAGGACTTACATGATCAAATCCGCCGATTTTGATTACACGGGACATATAACGAAAGGTGAGGCGCGAGGAATTTCCAGGAACCCTCTCGGGTCCTCGAAAATTCCTCTCCCTCGATTCGGAGGATGCTACAGGCTGGTCATCGAAAGAACCATCGCGAAAAGGGCGACGGTTTCGCAGATGCCGACCACGGCGATATACTGAGCAAAACCCTTGCCGGTTTCTCCCTGGGCATCCGCCGCCGCCGCTCCCGCCTGACCCTGGGCTATGGCCGAAAAAGCCATACCTAACCCGGAAGCGAGGCCGAACCCAAGATACAGCCACCCGTTGTCCGGATTCACCGCCGCCGCAACCTTCATCTGACCCATCAGAATAAAGCCGTAGAAGGTCTGTGTCAGCGGAGCGCCCGCGAAGGTCAGCAGGGTCATCGGAGCCGGTTTATTGCTCAAATAGCATTTTTTCCACGCGCCGATGGCAGCCTGACCCGCAATACCGATACCAATTGCCGAACCGACTGCGGCAATACCCATTACAAGACCTGCACCTAATAGTCCTAAACTCATAACCGACTCCTATTTATATGCACAAATGCATCATTTTATATCCGTTTTCGCAAACGGCTTATACGCGACACCCGCCCAGGTAAGGCCCAAATGCCCTGAAAATTCCAGAGTATTCAGACGCACCCCATGAACAAGCACCGACAATACGTTGAGAATTAAATTCAACCCATGGCCGAACACCAAAAGGATAATCCCAAGGAAAATGAGGAAATTCCCCAAAAGCGGACCCGCCATGGCGTTCACCGTCGCGGAAATCGAAGCCCCCGCGAGTCCCACCGCCCAGAGCCTGATGTAGGACATAATATCGGAAAACACGTTGGTTATGCCCAGAATCACCGATATGATGTTCTTCAGACTGTTCACGATGGATTTTACCACGCTCCCCTCGTAACCTGCAAACACGAAGCTCAGGGCAAAACCCCCGGCAATAAGGTAGAGGGACGCAGGAAGAAAAGGAATGCGCCGGAAACTGTTGCTCACCACCAGGGCCAGAACCACGTTGTACATCCCTATAAGCATGGCCAGGGAGCCTAACTCTCCGAACACTTTGAGGGACCTGATGTTTCTGATTATCCCCTTGATATGGGCGATACTGAGCTGCAACAAAGCCAGAGAGAAACAGAATATCTGCAAATTCTGATCCACTATGGCTTTTGCCCCCGCGGATTGGGCGGCAGTGGCGTTGGAAATCAAAGGCAGAGAAAGGGCCCCAAAAAAGGCCGGAAGAACCGCCGCGTCAATACCGAACCATGTACAGGTAAGCACACCCCAGGCGAAATTTGAAAAACCCAGGAGGAGGAGGAGCTTCAGCCCCTGGGGAACCCCCTTCCTGGAGGTTTTCAGGGCTCCAATTACGCCAATAAGCAGAAGCAGAGCGCCGTACCCCGCGTCGCCGAAGATCATACCGAAAAAGATGACGAAGAAGAACAGGAACCACCCCGAAATATCAACTTCGTTGTAACCCGGCACGACTTCCAGAAAGTCCGTCAGGGGATAGATAAGGCTCGCAAGCTTATTGTTTTTAAGCTTCGTGGGAACCGGATCCTCCGGGCCGGGATCGCAGGCGACAAAGGCCCAGCCGTTTTCGGCAGCCGCCCGCTTGAGCAGCCCCAGGTCGTCCCGGGGAATATACCCTGTTATCCAGGAGACCGTGAGTTCCACCGGAGCTTCCTCTAAAAGGTCCATCCCGGCCCGGGCGATTTCAAACTCTATGTCGGAAGCCAATATTTTAAGATACCGGGCCGCCGCTTCACCCTGAGGGGCAAGGGCCTTGAATTCGGTCTCAATTTCCGCCAGCCTAGACTGAATATTCCCGGCGGCTTCCGCCAACCCGGAAAGGGATCTTTCGGGGAGGAGCCAGGGGGTCTCCCCGGGAAGGGGATCCAAGGCAACGCAGTAAACCGCAGCCTTGTCTTTACCCAGAAGGATGATCCGGCCACCGCTTTCCAGGGCTTCGTAGACCCTATGGGAAAGCTCGTAGGGGATAAGGGTCACCCCCTTTTCCGCCAGTTCCGCCAGGAGACGGGGGTCAAAGTCCCCCCATTTTTCGATGCGGCTCCGCTCCCTGGTATTCCAGGCCAACTGTTCAAAAAGCGACTTCTTCTCCTCGCTCAGGGACAACACCCTCTCCACAAGCTCCTGGGGACCCTTGGAAAGGCCGCTTTTTTCGGCGGCGTAGTTGGCGGAACCTTTTCCCTTGGCCGCATAGGATTGCAGGACGCCCAGGGCGGTTTCGGAACGGGACTTCTGCTCCAGCAGGATCGAAAGCGCCGCCGAAGACACGTTCCGTTTTTCCAGATGAACCACCCCGATTTCACGAAGTTTTTCCAGGGAAACTTCCCGGCTTTTATTCATTACCACCAGGGATATTTTCTTCATGGGTACGATCATGATCCGGCTCCTTCGGAGGCGCCAATCCCCTGAGCCGCCCGGGCCAGACCGCGCTTGGCGATCTTCCCCCGGACCACTGCGGAGGTCTGCTGATCTCCCAGGTAGACCTGGATCTTCTTGATGTTGATCTTGGTCTCAGGGATCTTGATCTTCTCAAAAAGATTGACCCGCTGGGTGGTGACCCTCAATTCGTGGTCCAGCCTCCGCCGCTGTTCCTCCAGAGTCTCTATTTCCAGATTCAAAAGCACTATCTGTTTCATCCGATCCACCGCAGCGTCAAGCCATAGGGGGGTACGGGCAAGATCGTAGGCTTCCACCGCAAATTCCGCCCCCTCGAAAAGGGGAATAGCCACGCCGGCGATGTTCCCGGCGGCAGCCCTTACTTCGGTTATTTTGAGGATACCGGGGGTAAAGACGCCGGTTTCGCCGAAGACGGCGATCCACGCCTGAAAAGCCTGATCAAGCCGGTTCCGCTCATCTTCCCGCTCCCTGATTTTGAGTTCCGTGGTCCTGATTTCCGCCTGGAGCTGCTGTTTTTTCAACATCAGGGTAGGAAGGTAACGCTGGAACATCTTGAGGGAGTCTTTCTGTTTCTTGAGCTCATTTTTGGTAAGCTTTATCTTTGCCATTACCCCTCGCTACTTCTTAGGCCAAAACTTCTCGATAAGTTCCGTCCGCAGCCCCGTTTCTTCAGGGCTGAAACAGTCCGCAAGGATTTCCCAGCCCAAATCCAGCGCCCGTTCCAGGGGGATGTTGACCGAGAGGTCCATCATTTCTTTTTCGAACTTGTCCCCGTATTTAAGGAGCTTTTCGTCCCAGGCTGTCATGATGAAGCCCATAGCCTTCTTTTCCAAGGTGTCCTTGAAGGCGGAATAGAGCTTGATCATGCCGTCCATCAGGGCCCGGTGATCCGCCCTGGTCTTGCCGTTTACCTGCTGTTTCAGCCGGGAAAGAGACCCGAAGGGTTCGATCCGGTCGTTTTTGAGGTAGTACTGGCCTTCGGTGATGTACCCCGTGTTGTCCGGCACCGGGTGGGTCACGTCGTCGCCGGGCATGGTGGTCACCCCTAGTATGGTGATGGACCCGGCGGTCTCGAAGTCAACGGCCTTTTCATACCGGGATGCAAGCTGGCTGTAAAGGTCTCCGGGATAGCCCCGGTTACTGGGGACCTGTTCCTGGATGATCGAGATTTCCTTCATGGCGTCGGCAAAGTTGGTCATGTCCGTGAGGAGGACCAATACGTCCCTGCCCTGAAGGGCGAATTGCTCCGCCACAGCCAGGGACATATCAGGGATCATGAGGCACTCCACGGTAGGATCACTGGCGGTATGGATAAACATCACCGTCCGGGGAAGGGCGCCCCCTTCTTCCAGGGTGTCCTTGAAAAAAAGATAATCGTCGTATTTAAGGCCCATACCCCCAAGGACGATGACGTCAACCTCGGCCTGCATGGCGATGCGGGCCAAAAGCTCGTTGTAGGGTTCCCCGGAGACCGAGAAAATCGGGAGCTTCTGGGAAACCACCAGGGTATTAAAGAGGTCGATCATGGGGATGCCGGTACGTATCATCTTTCGGGGGATGATACGCTGGGCAGGGTTGACCGAGGGACCCCCTATGGGGATGAAGTTCTCGTGGAGAGCCGGCCCTTTGTCCCGAGGCGCGCCGGAGCCGGAAAAGACCCGGCCCATGAGGTTTTCCGAGAAGGAGACCTGCATCTCCCGGCCCAGAA
This sequence comes from Treponema sp., assembly GCA_031283505.1. The sequence continues at coordinate 4,439 of JAITBO010000130.1, forward strand.
AACGGACCGTATCACCGGTAGAAATACCCCGCCCACCGGCAAACACCTGGAGGGAAACCAGGTCGTTTTCCAGACGGTTCACCTCCGCCAGGGAGACGCCGAATATGGTGTCCACTTCCGCAAGGTCCCCGTAACGGACCCCCTCGGCTCGCACGGTGATAACGCTTCCGGTAATGGATTCAATCTTGCTGTATACCTTCTTCATGTTTTCCTATTCCCCTTAAGCCAGGTATTTTTCCGCCAGCGCTTCTACGCCGCCAGAACGTTCGGCCACCGTGGATTCGATTTCCTTTTCCAGGGAAAGGAACCGTTCGCTTTGCCATTCCGACCCATTGTAGTCCAGGAAACGCTGCCTGAGGCGGTTAAACCAGGAACGAGCCTCGTTTTTATCCGCGAAAGAAAACTTCGACGCCAGAATTTTGAGGAGCCGGGTAAAAATATGCTTCTGCCGCTCCGGGCTTACCGCGGCGTCCACCGCATCGAAGGAGTTCTGCTGGAAGTACACGGCGTCCAAGAGGTCTCCTTTAAGGTAAATCACATAGTCGTCTATACTCGTACCTTCCTCGCCGACAACCTTCATCATCTGTTCCACCTCGCTGCCCCTGGCCATAAAGCCGTGGGCGTAGGCGACTTTATCAGCCGGCAGGATACCTTTGTACTTGGACCATGAGTCCAGGGGGTGTATGGCTGGGTACTTGCGGGCGTCCGAACGCTCCCGGGAAAGGCCGTGGAAGGCCCCCACCACTTTAAGGGTCGCCTGGGTTACAGGCTCCTCGAAGTTACCGCCTGCCGGGCTGACGGTCCCGCCTATGGTGACCGAACCGATTGAACCGTCCTTGAGCCGCACCAGGCCCGCCCGCTCGTAAAAACTAGCGATGGTGGACTCGAGGTAGGCGGGGAAGGCCTCTTCCCCGGGGATTTCCTCCAGGCGACCGGACATTTCCCGCATGGCCTGGGCCCAGCGGCTTGTGGAATCCGCCAAAAGGAGGACGTTAAGACCCATCTGCCGGTAATATTCCGCCAGGGTCACCGCAGTGTATACCGAAGCTTCCCGGGCCGCCACGGGCATGGAGGAGGTGTTACAGATGATCACCGTCCGCTCCATGAGGGAACGGCCGGTTTTGGGGTCAAGAAGTTCGGGGAACTCCTTGAGGGTTTCCACCACCTCACCGGCCCGTTCCCCGCAGGCGGCGAGAATCACGATGTCCACGTCAGCGTGGCGACTCGTGATCTGTTGCAAAACGGTCTTCCCCGCGCCGAAAGGACCGGGGATGCAGTAGGTTCCCCCCCGCGCCACGGGGAAAAAGGTGTCGATGAGCCTGACCCTGGTGACCATGGGCTCCTCGGGCTTGATCCGTTCCTCGTAACAATCCACCGGACGCTTGACGGGCCAGCGGAAGGACATGGCTACCGGAAAGGTATTGCCCTTTTCGTCCCTGAGTTCCGCGATGGTTTCCCGAATATTGTAGGAGCCTGCCTCTTTTATCGAGGCTACGGTATAGGAGCCGTACATCCCGAAAGGCACCATGATACGGTGGGTAAAAGCCCCTTCCGGCACAGTCCCCAGGGTATCCGCCCGTCCCACCTTGTCCCCCGGTTTTACCGCAGGGGTAAACTCCCAGATTCTGTCCGGGGGCAGGGGGTCAAGATAGACACCCCGTTCCAGGAAATAGCCCGCCGCTTCGGCGAGTTTGGGCAGGGGATTCTGGAGGCCGTCGAAAACCTGCCCCAGAAGGCCGGGCCCGACTTCCACCGCCAGCATATCCCCGGTGTATTCCACCTCGTCCCCGATGGAGATTCCCTTGGTAATCTCAAATACCTGGAGTTGGGAAACGTCACCCCGGATTCGGATAACCTCGCTTTTAAGCTGCTTTCCGCCGGCTTTGACATAACCCACTTCGTTCATGGAGACTGCGCCTTGAAAACGCACGCTCACCATGTTGCCGTTCACGGCAACTACTGTTCCTTTTGTTCCGGTCATTTCGGTACTCCCGATTCAACGCGCTTTGAGGCATTTTCCGGCTGTTCCGTGATGGAAGCGTAAAGCCCCTTGTATTCCGTAAAACCTTCTTCGGCCTTGAACAAGGCCCGCCGCTCCAGGAGCCGCAGTTTGAGAAGATAGGCGAATATTGTGTTGCTGCTGAAATATTCGATGCCCTGGAAAAGCTCTATGGCATCCCACCGGGCCTTGTCCAGGAAGATTTCCGCCTCCAGGGGGGAATCCATGGATGCCGCAGTCTTTGCCGCCGCCGTTGCATCCGCAGGATAATCCGGCGGATCAACCACCGCCGCGCCGCCTTCCCGTTTAAGACGCTGGGCCCGGTACCGGGCCAGGTTGAGCCTGAGAGCCCGCTCCCAGTTCCGCCAGTTGTTGATAAAGGCGGAGGAACACGGTTTGGGCGGCTCCCCGTAAGAAGGACCTCCCGGCGGGGACACGTCCGGTTCCAGAGTGCAGAGAGCCAGGAGCGCCAGATCCCCGGCCTGTAGAACGCCTTTACAGAGATCCTGAAAGGCCCGGGAACTCATGGGCGCGCTCTGGCCGTAGAAGAGGGAGGGAAGCTGGGCGGCTAAGTAATAGTACCCCACGCCCTACAGTCCTTTTGCCGCGTCTTTAAGGGTCTCCGCCAGCCTCGGGTTAAGGTAAGCCGACAGGAGTTCCGCCACGGATTCGGCGGAAAAATCGTAGTAGGCGGAACCGTCCTTGTTGGCTATACGGAAACCAGCGGCCAGATTCCGGTCCAGTTTAAGTTCGACGCCCATTTTCAACTCCCCGGCAAGTTTGTCGTTAAAATAAGCGGCAAGGCTTTTGAGTTGGGTCTCGTTCAGGATAAGGTCCAAAGCGTCCTTTCCCGCAGCCCAGCCGGAGAGAATACCGGGCAACACGGCCTTGAGTACGTCGTCATTCAAAGAGGATGCGGTTTCCCGGGCGACTATCCGGTCCAGGATGGCTTCTATCTCCGTTTTGAAGGCCAGCACCACGTTCCGGGAGGCCTGACCCACCGCCGCGATCCCCGCTTTTTCGGTCCGTTCCGCGTCGGCCCTGGCTTTGGCAACAATATCGGCGGCTTCCTTCCGGGCGGCGGCGATTATCCGTTTAGCCTCGTCTTCCGCCTGGACTTTAAGGCGGGCCGCCTCTTCAGCGGCGGATTCAATGCCATCACGCTTGATTTTATCAATGAGTTCCTGTAACTGGATTTCCATAAGCTCCTCTTTCACACAAAACTTTAATCCCGCAGATTCAGATATGTCAAAATTTTCTTGATTTTCCGGCTTACTATCGCATATATCGCCTCGGGGTCTTCGTAATCTTTCACTTTTCTTTTTATCACATTGTCGATTTCGTCAGCGACATCTTTCGCCTTTGAAAATTTCGCGGCGTCAAGGGAATCCAGCATGGCAAGAAGCCCTTTTAACCCCGAAGTTTCCTGGGCTAAAAATGCCTCATTTTCGTTATAGACATAGCTGGTTATTTCTTCGCTCTTAAAACGCTTTTCGTAAAGCTCGGTAAGAGCCCTGGCGTCTTCAAGGCTGTTTTCAATTTCCGCCTTAAACATGATGATGAACAACTCAGCTTTGCTGACCATGCAATTATCCCCTTTTCCCAAATATAAAGGTTCTTTTTTAGTATATCCAATTCCTCCGGAAATATCAACCGGAATTCAAAGGGACACAGGATAAACACACGAAAATTTGGGAGGGAGATTCAGATGAATCCCTAAATCCGCCCCATTTTCTCGATAGAAAGCCCATCCATCTTTATTGCCTCCTCCACCAGCATTCACGGCCTGCCCTTGTCCAACCACGTCAGCCACTGATGTACAGGTCGTTCTGTATATCACGTTCCCTTATTTGTCGAAACTTTACCATGTCGATAAAGTGTATTTCCAGGGCATCCGTCAAGAGTAGTTCCCGATAGGTGTCTTTCAATATTATAATTTGAGCCTGTTCCAAAACTAATTGACTGTGCGCTAAATGCGCATGGTTTTGGAACAGGCTTGATCTGTAGGCTCTTGGAAAAACCAATCGAAAACCCGGTTTTTCCAGTAAATCCAAGGAAGCTGTTCCAAAAACTGAAGTTTTGGAACAGCCTCATTTGGGGAACATTTTCAATTTGAGGCATGGTCTCTTTTCGGCCTCATTTTTCATGAGGCAACGTGGGGG
>JAITBO010000148.1 GCA_031283505.1 Treponema sp.
GTGATCATGGCGCTGTAGAGCCTGCTGACAATCGTTACCCCCGCCGCCAGGATAACGACCAGACCCAGGACCACGATCCACAGGGTCAAAAACTTTTTGTTGCTCATTTTTTTCTTTTTCCCCATATTTTTCTCCTTAACAGTTGTTTGTTTTGGCGGCCACGCAATTACATTTTCCATGAACGGGAGACCGCGTAAAGAATGTCTTTACCAGTCCGCTGCAAAGCCTTGGTTGCCCAGATGCGGGAGGCCGGGTCCTCGGCGGCCTTGAGGAGTTGGGAACCATGCCCGGTTCCCCCGGTCCAGGCTCCTGCCACGTCAAGGGAAAGATCGCCCCCGGTGGCAAGCCATTGCAGGGGAAGCATGTGGCCGTGGATCGCGGCATCGGTGATGATCACGCCGGGGAAGCCCCACTCGTTCCGTACAATGCCGGTGAGAATACCTTCGTGACCCCCAACCCAGGTGTGGCCGATATAATTAAAGGCCGTCATAATGCCCAAAGCGCCGCCTTGTTTTATCGCCAGTTCAAAGGGCTTAAAGTAGATTTCCCGGATTGCCTGTTCCGTTGCCCAGGTTAAGAGTTTATCCCGGCAGTTTTCTTCCCGCTCGTTCATGGCAAAGTGTTTGATAAAGGTGATCATCCCCTTTTCCCGGGCCCCCGCCACCACCGATGCGGCGATTTTCCCCGCAAGGACGCCGTCTTCGCTGTAGTATTCAAAGTTTCTCGCGTTAAAGGGTGTACGGTGAGTATTCATTGAAGGGGCATACCAGCCGTTGTAGCCGTAGGCTTGTCCCTCATTACCCACGCTGATTCCCATGAGCCGCGCCACATCTTCATTCCAGGTGGAGGCGATTACCACCGGAGTTGGGTAGGTTACCCCGGCGCCGCCGGTACCCATCACGGCGCCGGAATAGGTGGTGGCGGCTATTCCGGTGGAACCGTCCGGGGTAAGGGACCGGGGAATACCCAGCCGTTCAATGCCGTTGATCTGCCACGCGCCGTTACCGGCCAGATCGGACAGTTCCTTGAGGGTAAGCTGAGATACAAAGGTATCCCATTTGGAATCGCCATAGGGGACGGTAACCATATCGGAAAGCCTGAGGGGGACTGCAAGGGTTTGGCTATGCAGCGCAGGCTCGCCGGACAGGCCCAGTTCCGCGTCGATGGGGGGCGTCCAGTCGGCCAGGGCAGAGAGTACCGAACTTCCTGCGGTAAAATCTGCCTGCCTCGGACCGGTAAAGGCCCTGCCGCCGGAGTCCCAGCTTCGGGTCAGATAGTCGTCTATGCCCAGAGCGTCATCAAGGCGGTTAACTGCGGCGATAAGATCGGAAGATCGTTTGCCGTCCTTTCCGTCCTTATAAATAATATCCCGCCCCAGGGTCCAGGTTTCGGAGCCGATTTTGGTGTGGGCGTCTTTCATCAGCAAAATTTCATAATCGCCCTTTTCCAGAACCCAACACCGGTTGTTCCGGTAGTCATAGGATGCCATGTCTTCCACATTAAAACTGATGGTGTAGTATTCAACCACTCCCGGGGGGATAAGATTGGTTTTTTTGAAGGCCACAAGGTTCACCGCCGCTTTTTCGATATTTCCCGTGTAGGGCGGATTATAATACACCTCCAGTACGTCCTTTCCGGGGCGCTTGCTGGTGTTTTCTACCGATATACGCAGGGTTACTACGTCATCCTCCACCTGCATGGCCATTATGTTTTCTTCAAAGGTGGTGTAACTTAAGCCGTAACCAAAGGGAAACACCACTTCCCCGTAGTTATAGGATGGATCCGTAGCCGTCCGGGTTTCATAATATTTGTAACCCACATAGATGCCTTCCGCGTAATGGTTAAAGAAACCCTGTATGGTCGAAGGGGCTAAAACCGTGGTATTGGTGGGCGCCGGTGCGTTTGCATAGTGAAAACTTGCGGGAACCCAGGTGTCATCACTGTTGCGTTCCTTGAAGTTATTTACCGCGGGAGCGCTGAAATTGCTGGCGGCCCAGGTATCCGCAAGACGGCCCGAGGGATTTACCGTGCCGTTGAGAATTTTCGCCACCGCTTCCGTTCCCGATTCGCCAGGGTAGCCAATCCAAAGTATGCTTTTGATTGCCGGGTACCGGGCAAGAAAATCAAGGTCCAGGGTGTTGGCGGAATTGATGAGAAGCACCACCTTGGAAAACGCGCCGCATACCGCGTCAAGAAGCGCGGTTTCATCGGCGTTTACCCTAAGCTCGGGACCGGTAAGATCGAAGCCCTCGCCGCTGCCCCGCCCAAGCACCACCAGGGCAGTATCGGAAAAAGATTGGGCGTGATCGATAATGGTTTTACCGTCGCCGTACAGCGAGGTATTGGCATAGGCAGCTCCCGGAACTTCGGAGATAACGATGTTGTCTGGCCGGTCAATAAACTCCGATGCGCTTCCGTTGGGGGGAACCGGGGCATTCTCGATGGATATTTTTCTCGTGGTATAAAAATTGTAATACAGATAAAGCAGATCTTTGTTCAGTTCGTAATTGTTCCCTTCAAGGGCCGTTTCCAGCTTGACGCATTTGGTTACATCCGTGGCTGCCGAGCCGCCGCCGTTGTATACCAGTTGTATGCTGCGGATACCGAAGAGGTTTATCTTTGTTTTACCCCCCCCCGTCTCAATAGGCAGCAGGCCGTCCTCATTCCGCAGCAGTACGATGCCTTCTTCCGAGATGGTACGCACCGTATCGTTAGCCGATGAATAGGCCAATTTCTGCTCGGGCGTATCGGAGCGGATACGGGAAAGCAGCCAATAGCCTGACCGGGTAATAACAAACCCGTAAATAGCCGTTATACCAATAAGTACCACTATCGCAATGCCGGCGATAAGGCCGATTTTTTTACCTGGCGATAGATTTTTGAATTTCATGGATTCTCCTCCTGGTAGGTTTGTTTTCTCACGGCAGTTTCCAGTTTCCCTTTATGCCGCCTGAGTACAAATTACGATAAATCCAGATATAAAAACCTGTAAATTGCGAATTCGATAAATTGTCGTTTTTATTTGAAATTCTGTTTTATCGGGCCGTATCACCGGCGCTATGAGGGCTGGGGCAGCAGAATCCGCAGGATGAACCACCG
>JAITBO010000155.1 GCA_031283505.1 Treponema sp.
TTCGGTCGTCCGGGAAGACCTGTTCAGCCTTGACATAGGACGCCTGGAAGATCAAATCGATCTCTTCAACCTCGAAGGCGACAGAAGCGTGCAGAAAACTTCCCTCGCCATGCGGGACGGGTTGTTTTACATCTCCAACGGGAACAGCGGAAAAATCGTCCGGTATACTTCCTATGGGGACCTGCTGTTCATGATTTACAATGAGGAGACGAATCCGCCGCCCCTTTCCCTGAAACCCCTGGGCGAACACGACGGAGTGGTGACCCGCTGGGCCCTGACCTATCCCCTCCACAGCCCCGGCGCCATAGCGGTGGACTCCCGGAAACACATCTACGCCGAAGACCGGTTCCCCTATGAACGCCACGGCTTTGATACGGAAACCAAGGCCCTCCTGGACAGTGTTATCCTCCATTTTGACGCTGACGGCAGGTTTGTGGAATACCTGGGTCAGGAAGGGGTAGGGGGGACCCCCTTTCCCCGGATCAGCGGCATCTTTACCGGCATCCGGGACGAACTCGCCGTGATATGCCGCCTACCCCAGGGCTGGAGCATCTATTGGTTCGACGGCGAAGGAGTGCCCCTCTATCAGATACCCCTGCCCGATAAAACCCTGCCCATACCCCGCGACCGGTCCGGGGTATTCCCCTCGGTGGACGCCATCATAGCCGCCCCCGATACCCGGCGGTTGTTCATAAAGGTGGACTACTACCGGGCCACCTACGACGAATCCACCAACACCCGCTCCGGTAACGAAGGTGACGGCTCGGTCATCTGGATCATGAACGTGGAAGACGGCTCTTACGCCGGCGCCATAGAAGTTCCCTTCTTCGAGTACGCCGTTACCGTAAACAACCGTCATACCACCGAGAACCTTCTCTATTCCATGCTGGGAGTCATCAGGGACAACCGGGTGTTCCTCTCCTTTCCCGTGGAAGGCGGCTATTCCATCCTCATCCTTGCCGCCGATTCCCGGGAACAGCGCCGGGGTTTCATCAGGGTTGACGACGAGGAACTCATGTTCAACACCTTTTATCTGTCCGAAGACGGCATACTTTCGGGGCTTCTGGCAACCAACTGGGAGGCAAAACTGGTGTGGTGGCGGACCGACCGCCTGGCCGGGGAACTTGCGCCTTAAAGAATAGAAGAAGGGAAGGGGGAGTCCCCCCCTGCGTCCGGGCCAAGGTCCCGGCCTACCCCCCCAGCGGGGGGAAATCCCCCCGCAACGCCCCTGGGCCTGGCGACGCAACGCCCCCCTCAAGGAGTAGTATGATGAAATTGATCTCCTCCGAAACCTCCCGCGCCCTGGACGCCGAAGCTTCCGCTTCCTGGGGTCTTGATCCCTTTGCCCTGGTGGAAGCAGCGGGCCGTGCCTGCGCCAGGGTCTTTGCCGGAGCCTTCCCCGCCTTTTTCGCCGGCCCAAGACCCCCCGCCATAACCGTGGCCGCCGGTTCCGGTAACAACGCCGCCGACGCCATGGTCATGCTCCGCGCCCTCATCCTGGAAGGCGCCGCCTCCGCCGGGACCTCCCGGCTCCTCATAAACCGCCTCCCTGCCGCCGGTGAGCGGAACCCCCGGTCCGAAGCCTTCCGCGCCCTGGCGGCCATGGGAGTTCCTGTCCGGGTCCCGGAGGACCCGGACACCCTGACCGGCCTTCTTTCCGGCGAGGATATACTCATAGACGGAATCGCCGGTACGGGTCTGGAAGGCCCCCTGAGAGGCGCCGCCCTCGCCATGGTTCAGGCCGCCAATAGCCTGCGGGACCTTTCTTCCCGGCGGGGCCCCTTCGTCCTTGCCATAGACATCCCTTCGGGGAATTCCGACGCCTGGGAACCGGGTATGCCCATCCTGGAAGCCGATGCGACATTGGGGATAGAACCCCTTAAGCTTGCCCTCTACAAACCCGCCGCCCGGCGCTTTGCCGGGACCATCCTGCCCGTGGGAGGCGTCTTTCCCGCCCCGCTGGTAGACCGCTTCGAAGGGGCGGAACGCCTCTGTTGGGAAAGCGCCTGTAAACGGATCCCCCCGGTCTGCCCGGAAGCCCACAAATACGAGCGGGGCGTCGTCGAGATCCGGGCCGGTTCCCCCGGCAGCGCAGGGGCCGCGCGCATCGCCGCCAGAGGCGCCCAGGCCGCCGGCGCGGGAATCGTCCGCCTCCTTGTGGACGAGGAACTTTACCCCATCCTGGCCCCGGCAGCCGGAGGCGTCATGATCGCCATGAACGAAAGCCCGGCGGATGATCCAGAGCGATTCAAACCCGACGCGATACTCCTGGGCCCCGGCTGGGGGAGGGGGGCGGACAGGGAACGGCTTCTGGTGGCGGCCCTGGAATGTGAAAGGGAGGGGACCCCCCTCATCCTGGACGCCGACGCCATCGCCCTGGTCCGGGGCCGCGTGTTCCACGGCAAGGCCCTTCTGACCCCCCATCCCGGGGAATTCGCCACCTTTACCGGCCTGCCCAAAGAGGGGCTTCTTGCGGACCCCGTTCCCGTCCTTTGGGAAACCGCCCGGCAAATCCGGGGAACCATCCTGTTTAAGGGCCATGTTCTTTACATCGCCTCTCCGGACGGACGGCTGGGCGTTCTGGACGGCAGGATCCCCGTCCTGGCCTCAGGCGGAAGCGGGGACCTGCTGGCGGGCTTCTGCGTAGCCCTGGCCGCCCGCATGGAACGGGCCGGCTTTTTCGACGGGTACGACTGCGCCTGTGCTGCCGCAAGCCTCCTTATAGCCGCCGCTTCCGCCCCGGAAAACGCCCGCCGCTTCTTTGATCCCCCGGACCTTGCGGACACCGCCGCTTCCTTGGCGGGCGAGGCGTGGCTCTGGAATCACGGCACTATTCAAAATGCGGGTAAAGGCGTTTAAATTTTATGCGGGCATCAGCGATTGTAAACCGCCAGTTGATTTTACACATTTCTTTATTCCGTCTCCGATCCCACGCCGTCGTTTTTTTCCTCATCCGCTCTGTGCCCCCGCATCTTCGGCGGCAATCCGTACTTGTTAATTAGAGTCTGTCCATAATGTAGACACATTATGGACAGACCACCTTGAAATCCGCATTTTCGCAGCTTTTAGGCGAGAAAATGCAAGGTCTGTCCGCAAAGTAACCGGCTTTGTGGACAGACACTAATTACTCATGTTACGCAGGAAGGATAATATGAACCACTAACCACACGAACAACACGAACTTTTGAGGTTAAATCCATAGTTTATTCGTGAAGTTGCGGACCACCGGTCCGATGAGGTTCGTGGTTAAATTTCTTCAATTTTGGCTCCGCTGTGTTTTGTTATTGCAAGAGGAGAAACAAAACCGCGCTGTCCGCCAGGATTTTTTTTCAGGGAGTTTTGGGCGGTAAAGGAACAGAGTTCAACAGCTTGTTCAGAGCATCCAGCGGATCTTCATACTGCTCCAAATGGAAAGTTAGTTCATACCCTTTATCCGAAACGACACGTATGATCTTTCCTATACAATCGAGGACTGGCCGGGAACCGATTTCCGGGAAATACTGTGGTTTTTTCGGTATAAACGTACATTGGCTGCCGTCAAATTGAATGTCCCCGATGTGCGCCGATACAGGAGCCAGAAAAATGAAGTAGTCGTCCAATTTGCCGCCGCCGATAGTATAAACATCTCCGGCTTTGAGGGAGTGAAAATTCCTTCTGCCTATGTTTGTATTCTGATCATCTACAACCAGGGTAACCAGCAGAGTCCTTTTGGCCGTAGCCTCTTCGCCGTCCTTTTCATTCCCGCCAGAAAGAAGCGCCGCCAGGGGCAGGATTTTTTCATGTTGCCGGCCTGTGTCATAGTCCGCCGGGGAACTCGTATCCTGATCTTTTTGAATACCCCCCGCCGCTTCTTCCCCGGAATCTTTTCCAGCCACATACACCATGGTTTTATTCGGAGAATTCTTGAGCTTCCTGGTTATAAAGAAAATGATAAAGCCCGAAATTAAAAGGAGGATCGCTCCCAGGCATATAAGCAAAGGAAGATAATTAGACCGTTGTTCCGTCTGAATGGGAAGCTCCGGCTGCTCCGGTTCTTCCGGCTGTTGCCTTGCGGGTTGCTCCGGCTGCGGTTCTTTCGGCTGTTGCACCGGGACGGGCGGTGCCGGCGGGTTCTTTTCCTGAACCGGGCCGCCGTCCGCCGCGCTTCCGGCGGAGGGGAAGGTTATCAAATGGAAGTCCGTTCCGTTCCTGCGGAGACGGTCAGCGGTTTCACTGACGAGGGTCTCCAGCGCCCCGGAATCCAGGACCTTAGCGGAGGTCCCCGGTTTGGGATTCTGATTCCCGTCGGTGATGAATACCACTTTCTTAGGCCGGGACGAGGGGAGATGGAGGGTATAGCGTTCCGTATAGGCCAGGGCTTCGGCAATGTCCGTATAGGGGTCAAGGGGTAGCATGAGAAACAAACGGCCCAGGATGGTTTCCACATCGCCGACCCCCTCTATTCTGCGGGAAATTTCGGAATGGGGGGAACCGGAAAAAGAAATGAGGTGAAAGGTATCGCCTTTTTTTAAGAATTCTTTCAGGAAAGGGCCGGAGATATAATCAGTTACTTCCCGGTAAGAACCGCTCATACTGGAAGATGTATCCAGCGCCAAAATGAGATCGATCGGCTCCGGCGTCTGGCCGGAAACAAAAAACACAATCCCAAGGAATAACAACAAAGGGGTTATGACTTTTTTCATAAAAACCTGTTCATTAAATTATATATAAATTGATGTCCTGCTTCAAGGAAAGGGTTCCAAAATATTCGTTTTGGAACCCTTTCGGGCGTTAAAAATTTACAGCGGCTATGCTGCGGACTATATAGGAAACCCTCTCCTCGTTATTGATCGAAAACTCAAATTTTTCACCTTTCTTTTTGTTCAAAACGGCGCCTCCAAAAGGAGACTGATAAGAAATAATCTGGTTTTTCGGATCCGATTCCCAAGGTCCCAGGATGGTATAGGCTTCCTCTTTACCGGATACGGTGTTTTCCAGGACCACCTTAGTCCCAAAGGAAACCCGGCTGGTGTTGACTGAGGAGGGATCGAAAAGCTGCGCCCGTTCAATCTCATCTTTCAGTTTGGCAACCGCCGAATTGAGGAGTTCCTGCTTTTCTTTGGCCGCCTTGTATTCCGCGTTCTCCCGCAGGTCGCCCAGGGACAGGGCAAAGGCGATTTCCTTGGAGTTCGCCGGGACCTCGTCCTCCATGATGTGAGCGAGCTGACGCTGTTTTTCTTCGTACATCGCCCTGGTGACCATGATCCCCCGGGTGACGACCATTTTTTCCGTATCACCGAAGAACTTGAAGTCAGGATGCTTGTCAAGGATCCGGCTGCGGAGTTTCAGTTTATCCGCCGGGTCAAGGTCCTTGACATCTTCAATAAAGGTGAAGATGCGCAGGATAGTATCTATGTCGGCGGTATTGATAAAGGTATCCAGAATTCCTTCTTTAAAAAGGATAGTATAAACCTGCTTATTGATCTTCCGGTTTTCGGATGTTTCCCGGTGGTTTTCAATCTCCCGAAAGGTGATATCCAGAATATGAATCAGGGTTATAAGCTGCTTTTCAAACGAAAGGGCGGTCTTTTCAAACCAGCTTTCCCCGGTCAGGTTCTTGTATATCCACACCACAGCCCCCCGGTACTCCCGGAAATTTTCAAAACAGTTTTGAACCATGGCGACCAGTTTATCTTCATAACCTTCTTTTTCGAGATTCACGATGATGGAATGATTCAAAGCATAGGGGAAAAGCCTGGTGTAGATGTCGGGCCAGGAGGGTTCAAAGAGTTTGATATGATGGAGGAAGTCCTCTTTTAACTTTGCGTCTTTCAGGTTCATAAAGATGGCCGGAACATCCTCAACCTCTTCAAAAATATTAAGGAAATTGAGCTGTAGACCCGCGCCCAAATGAGGGTAATGTCCCGCCAGGTCCTTTACCAGAAGGTAGGAAGCCACCACCTGTTCGGACGCCTGGCTCCAGGACCGGAGGAAGGCGGTAAAATACGAGAACATCTCGGAAAAAAATTCCGAGTCCAGATCCGCTTCTTTCCGGGAAACAAAACTTCTCAGCGTCTGAACCCGGTCAAAAAAGGACCGCTGGGCCTTGAATTCGTTGAAGAGTTTTTCTTCTATGCTGATAGGCCGTTCCCTGACCATATAAAGGTCTATGTTATTGGGGCTGACGCCCATTGAAGGATCGGTTTTGAGTACATCCCTGGCTTTGGCGCTCCAGGTGGTCCATTCACCGGGAGAAAGTATGGAGGGAACGAGTTCCGCCTTGATGCGTTTGATGTCGCAGGAATTACCGAAACTTTTAATCACCGTTTTAAGGGCCCACTCAGGTTCGTTTTTAACCCGCTCGTGAAGCTTTTCCTTTGGCTGGGTAGCCTTGAGGACCCAGATGTGGGTCTTGGACAGGGTTTGCAGGGCGTTTACCGCCATTTTAAGGGACATGGAATGGCCCCGCTTCTTCGCAAAGTCTATGACAATCTCGTCTCCCTCGACATTGACGATACGGCCGACCCCCCAGGTCCGGTGGCAGACAAAATTTCCCTTGTCAAAGGCGATGTGCTTTTCAAAATCCTGGATGGCTTCGTGGATATTCCGGGGGCCGGTGGAAAGGCTGGAAATTTTAATGTATTTATCAAGCTGGCTATGACCGGCGTACTTTTTCCTGAAGCAATCGGTGATTTCTTTCCGGGCCTTGCTGTGGCTGTCCTTTTCGTTGTAATCCAAAATGATCTTGAGGATGCTGATGGCAGTATCAACATCCTCCCGCTTCTTGCAGGAGGCGTATACATCCTCCAGGAGAACTACCGCCTTTTCCTCGCTGATGTTCTTGGAAATCTTCTTTTGCACATGGAGGAAAAAATCAATGTCTTCGGGACAGTATTCCAGCAGTTTGGCCCAGATTTCCCGTATATTGGTGAAAAGCTGTTTGTTGATATACCGGTGGAGGGCTTTTTTGTAATAATCTACCGCCGTTTCTATCTCGGGGATCTTTTCATAGTGTTCCGCCAGGGATTTGGCCAGATCCGCTTCTTCATAGTCCACCTTAACCAGCCGCTCCCATATCCCAAAGAGGGCGTCTTCCTCATTGTCGTTTTTATAGCACTCCGCCAGGGTCCTGAGGGCAAATTTGGATTCGCCGTAATCCAGGATACGTTCGCAGAGGTACTTGACTATGGCCCATTTATGGTTATCCACAAAGATACTGACCAGGTTGATCAGGGTGGAGTCATCGATCAACTGCCGGGAAAGGGCTATCATGCCCGAAAGATAGAGGGCAATGATACTGTTCTTGGTATGTCCCAGATGTTCATCGCATATCTTTTTTAGCTCATCATAACTTCGGTCTTCCCTGGCCTCTTTTAAAAGGATATCCAACTCCTTAAATTGGTTGGTTGAATAATTGCTGAGGGTAGCTCTGGTCCATTTTTCCTCGTTCAGCATTTCCTGTACATTTTTAAGGAGAGCCTCTGCCATCTCATAACTCCTTGCCCATAGGCACGTAAATCTTCAAAATATTTGAGCCTGTCTCAAAATTTGACATAGTGGAACAGCCTCACCGGATATATTGTTCGTATATCGCCGGATCAATGACCTTGATCTTCAACATGGTTTCTTCAATCAATTCGGGAGCTTCCCGGGTATTTTCATATTGATCGATTAACCAGAAATACCGGTTAATAAGCCGGGGTACCAGGATGGACAGGTTGTCCGGACGACTGCGGATTTCATTTTCCAGGGTGAAGATGGACTGTTTCAACCGTCCGACTTCCACCGGTTTAAGTTCCCGCTTGACCGAAAAAACCCCGTAAAGACACCCGTAAATCGGTATCCACTCCAAAAGTTCCTGGCCTGTCTTCCCCAACTGCACAACCCTGTCCCTGAGCCGGATGATGAGTTCCGACTCCATGGACCTGAGATTTACTCCCTGGGAGTCCACAAAAAACGCTTCCCTGAAAAGGACCTTGGCCGCCCGGGTCTCTTCCAGCAGGGCGTTGACATCCGCCAGTTCTGAAAGAGTTTCCCCATCATCACGCTTAAAACGGGCCGCCTGCTCCAGGTACTTTATCGCCAGATCGTAATTGCCAACCCCCTTGTAACAGCAGCCTACCTGTAATAACAAGCCCGGATCATGCCGGTTAACCCCGTCTCCCAGGACATCTTCAAAAAACCGGAGGGCGGTGGAAAAAACAAAACGCCGTATCGCATACATACAGGGTTCATAGCCGCCCTTTACGTCCTTGATGCGATCCAAAAAGCTGTAAAAAGATTTCCACTGGGAAAGGATGTATCCTCCTTTATCATAGGTATCCCGAAAATCTTCCAGCCGTTTTATCCGATCCAGCCACCAGGTGACGCATTTCAACGCATAAACCACCTCGGGATGCTCATAATCTATCTTGAGCGCGTTCTTCAGGATCCGTTGCGCTGAAACCGCATCAGAGGCTTTCAGATTGTCATAGGCTTGCTGAATGAGCCCCGTTATCGACATTTCCGCGTTCATGACTTGAATCGTTCTTTACAATCTGATAGAGAATAAGATTTTTGCATTATACCATTTTTATGGTTCTTTACAAGGGGGGGGCCGTAAGGTTATGATCAGAGTATGAAGTTTCCATTGATCGCCCCTTCGGTGCTGGCGGCGGATTTTTCCTGCCTGTCGGAAGCGGTTGTTCAAATAGATAAAGCCGGCGCAGATTGGGTCCATCTGGACGTGATGGATGGTAAATTCGTCCCTTCCCTTACCTTTGGCCCCAAGACGGCGGCGGATCTCAGACCTCATTTTCCCTCTGTTTTCGATGTTCACCTTATGGTTTTTGAGCCCGAAAATCTCATTGAAGATTTTGCCCGGGCCGGGGCGGATTACATCACCTTTCATGCGGAAGCCGTGGTTCATTCTCATCGGCTCCTTGGGGCCATCCGTGACCTGGGTAAAAAGGCGGGGATCAGCATCGTGCCTTCTACGCCGGTAAGCGCCGTAGAACCTCTGCTGCCCTATACGGACTTGGTCCTGGTGATGACCGTCAACCCCGGTTACGGCGGTCAGACTCTGATACCAGGCTGCCTGGAAAAGGTCAGAACCCTGGCGGAACTTCGTTCCCGGGGCCTGGGGAATTATCTCATTTCCGTTGACGGCGGCATCAACCGCCTGACTGCGGCTTCCGTCCGGGAAGCGGGGGTGGACATCATGGTTACGGGTTCGGCTTTTTTTGACGCCGGCGATAAAGCGGGTCTGGTACGGGAACTAAAAGGCGGGTAATAATGATAATCACCGGATGTTTTTGTACCAAAATAACAAACAGAGAAGGAAAGCTCCCATGAATCCCAGGCCCTGCAAGCAAATCGGTCAATTTTTGTGTGCCCTCTGGATTGTCCTGGCGCCGGTTTTACCCGCTGCCGCCCAGACTCAGACTTCAAGGCTCCAGAACGGGATTAATCTCTACGGGAGGGGTCTCTGGACCGAGGCGGTGATAGAGCTCCGCAGGTATCAGGCGGAAGCTCCCGATGCGGACCGGCGGGTGGAAGCCCTGTACTGGATAGCCCTGTCGGAAATGGGGGCGGAGGAATACGAGGCTGCTATCCGGGATATGAGCGACCTTGAGCGTACTTCTCAAGAAAACCCCCGGTATGCGGAAATTCCCTATCACCGGGGCAGGGCGCACTACTACCTTGGCCGTTATGACGAGGCTCTGGTGATCCTCAAGGCGTACACCGACAGCCTTACCTTTGAGACCTCGGAAGACGAGGCCCGGATGCCCGCCGCCCTCTACTGGATGGGGGAGTGCCTGTATTCCCTGGGGCAGCTTGATGCGGCTCAGAATATTTTCATGACCATTACTAACGAGTATCCCTACAGCCTCAAATACGAAGCCGCGTCCTACCGGGTGGCCCTGATAAACCAGAAGAAGATCGAGGCGGAACTGCTTTCCATCCTCAAATGGACCCATGAAGAATCCCTTAAAACAGTGGAAGAATACCAGCGCCGGGAGCGGTCTTACGATCAGGCTATTATCGCTTATCAAAAGCGTATTGCCGATATGCTTAAAGAAAACGGGCTTTCGGATTCGGGAAACGCCGGCGCGGACTACCGGCAGAGCCTGGAAGAAGCCGAGGCGCGGATCGCCCTGCTGGAGGCCCGGCTCCGGGAAGCCAACATCCCTGTTCCTCCCGGAAACCGGCAGTCTTCCGGCGGAACGGCTTCACGCGCCGGAGCGTCTCCGGGATCGGGGATGTCCCGGGCGTATTCGCTTAAAAATTCAGCCCAGGACATGGTAAACGAACTCCTTACCACAGAGACCGGAACACCCCAGACGGGCAGTTCAGCCGGCAGAGGGGAAGGCAGATGAAACGCCGCCTGCCTGTCATGCGGGGGGGGCGCGGACCGCGTTTGGTTCCGGTATGTCTGCTGATCCTGTTCTTCGCCTGCGGAGGTTCCGTAGTATCCGCAGTGGAAATTCTCAACGGCAGAATCAGACTCGTGTTGCATGAAGATACCGGGCGGTTTTCACTGTACTATCTGATCGATATGCCCCAACAGAGGGACATTCATTTTTGGCAGTACGAGCCTTTGTTCGTGGACAGCGATCCCCGGACCAGTTTTCTTACCGTAATGGTCAATGACCGGACCTACCGGCTGGGAGACTCTCCGTCATTCAGGATGAGGATACGGCAAAGCGCGGTGAATCCGGCCATCATTTTTGAATCGTCTTTTTTACTGGTAACCCAGGAATTCACCTTCATCAAAACAGCCGGCGCTGCAATGTCCAACGGGGTCCGTATGAACGTCAGGCTGGAAAATCGGGGGACCGAACAATCTCTTGCGGGGATGCGTTTTCTGTTGGATACCAACCTGGGGGAGGGGAGCGGTACGGCCCATTATACCGTCGGCCAGGAGGTTGTTTCAGTCGAATTCATCATTGATTCACAGCGGGGCGACCCATACTGGGTTTCCCGGAACAACCGTTTCGGACTTATGGGAAGCGTTTCGACTAACGAAGGCCCGAGGCCGGATACGGTTCATTTTGCCAACTGGAAGCGGCTTAACGAGGTCCCCTGGAAACTCGTGTTTACTCTGGGCAGAAATTTCAATTATTTGCCCTATTCGATTAATGATTCCGCAGTATCCTATAATTTTGATCCCCAGCCTTTGGCCCGCAGCGCATCCCGGAATTGTGTGATCCTCCTGGCCGTGGCAGATGAAAACGGTTTTTTCCAAACGGAAGATGCTCCGCCAAACGCTCCTGTAACCGTTGACTCCCGGGAAGAGGACCTGATTACCTTGCGGGATCTCCTCACCCGGCTTGATAGTCACCTTTTGGGCAGCCAAGTCCTCTCTGACGAGGAACTTGAGGAAATTGAAACGGCTATCGCCGGTTTGAAAGCCCGGTACGGATTGCGGTAAGCCTTAAACCCATGAAGCTCGATCCTGTTTTAACCAAAGCGGTCCGTTTTTTGAAACGGGGAAAATACGAGAAAACCATCCGGCTTCTGGAAAGCGAAGTATTGCGATACCGGGATTCGTTTAATTATCACTATATTCTGGCCTCCGCCTGCATCAGGGCGGGAGACTTCGGCGGGGCCCTTACGTATTTTAAGCGGGCCCGGGAAATCAAGCTTAGGGATTCTCTGGCTATGACCGGCCTTGCGGCCCTGTTTCTGCGCCGGGGAGAGACCGACAGAGCGGTGGATTTCTACCTGGAAGTTCAGGACCTGGACCCTAAAAACAAGCTTGCCAAAAAAGCCCTCAAAGTGATTAAGAAAAACGGGGGAGCCGAAAAGATCGCCGCCTGGATAGATTCGGGCAAGCTGTCCCGGCTCTATCCCCCGGCTCCGAAACTGTCCCTTGCCTCAAACCGTATCTTTCTTTCCCTGTGCGGCCTCATCGCGGTTGCGGGGGTTTTTGTCCTGCTTCTCCACTTTAACGTGATAACGCCTTTTAAGCCTAATGCCGGGCGGGAAGGCTTTGCCGGGACCGCCCTGGAACGGGAAGAACGGGACGCCCCGTTTCCAATAGACGGGAGTTACCGCTATGTCCTTACCAGGGATCAGGTCCTTGACGCCTATGCCGAAGCCAGAAAGCTCTTTGCCGGTTACCGGGACGAGGAGGCCAAGGTCGCCCTGAACCACATCCTGGAATCCAATGCTCCCGAAGGGATAAAGAACAAGGCCCGGCTTCTCTTTTCTTACACAAAATCTCCGGGTTTCGATACCCTTTCTGAGGGAAACAGTTTTACATACGCGGAGGTGATGAAGGATCCCTCCCTGTATCGGGACTGTTACGTGATCTGGAAAGGGATGGCCGCCAATCTGGAAATACTCCAAAACAGTACGATCTTTACTTTCCTGGTGGGGTACGATACCCGGACCACTCTGGAAGGCCAGGTTCCGGTGGCGTTCAATTCCGCGATACCGGTGAACCCGGAATTCCCCCTGAAGATACTGGCCCGTATTGTCCCGGTGGTCAAACCTACAGGCATGGATATACGCCTTGAGGGGACGGCAATCCAGCAGACAGGGCTCCTCCAGCCTCCAGTGGGGGAAAGCGCCGGGGGGAGCCGATGAAGGCGGTAGTCCAGCGGGTAAAAAATGCTTTGGTAACCGTTGTAAACGAAGTGGACGCGGCAGGTTCTCCGGGCCGTGTAACCGGACGGATAGACCGGGGCCTTCTGGTTTATCTGGGGGTTGCCCGGGGGGATACCGAAGAAGACGCCGGACGCCTGGCGGACAAAATCGCCTTTCTCCGTATCTTCGAGGACGGGGAGGGGAAGATGAACCTCTCCGTTCAGGATTCAGGCGGCGGTGTTCTTGTGGTTTCCCAGTTTACCCTCCTGGCTGACACCCGGAAAGGCCGGCGTCCGTATTATGGAGACGCTACGGATCCCGAAACCGCCTGCGCTCTCTACGAATACTTTATGGAACGGATCAGGAAGGCGGGACTCCTATGCGAAAGCGGGGTGTTCCAGGCCCACATGGAAGTGGCCTATATCAACGACGGCCCGGTAACGATACTGCTGGACTCAAAGGAGTTAAGGTCATAGTGCATGGGAATACAAGTATCATGTCAGGGCCGGTGCATATAAATGAGGCTGTTCAAAAACTCCAGTTTTTGGAACAGCTTCCTTGGATTTATTGGAAAAACCGGGTTTTCCAAGAGCCTGTTCCAAAACCGTGCGCGTTTAGCGCACAGTCAATTAGTTTTGGAACAGGCTCAAATAAAAATAAAGAAGAATTTAACCACAAATTATACGAATAGACACAAACAAAAGAATATCACCACAAAAAATCCGTTGAGTATCATGGGGTATGGCAGCAATTTAACAGTTACCGGCTTATCCGTGGGGAAAAATCTTCCGCGCAAGGGATAGGAGCGGTATCCTTTTTTGCCGCAGGCAAAAAAGATACAAGCGGATAGCCCGGTCAATCCCGAAGGGATTGATGCGCCCGTCCTTGCGAATACAATAGAAATACTTTCTAAATGTAAAATTGCAGGCGGCGCGAATACTGAAATGCCGTACAAGATAACCGTGAGGGGTTGCAAATATCTAAGGATTTGTTTTGTCCTGCATTTTTTCTTGACAAACTCCCGGGGCTTTCCTAGAATAATAGATAGGTTTGAGTTTTTTGATTTGTGGGCGGGTCCGGCTGGGCTCTTCACGGGTTCTGTAATTTCCCGCCGGAGGATCCTTGGTTCCGTGGCAGTGAAATTGCGGCAGGTACGAAAAAAATTCAGAAACTCAGGATTCTGAATAAATATATGTTAGGAGAATGTATGCAGAGAAAAATGGTAATATGTTTGTTAATCGGGAGCCTATGTATTGGGTTCTTCGCCTGTAGATCGGCTTCTGTGGGGTCTGGTTCTGCCGCTGCCGTTTACATAAATACTATTGCGTGGGACGCGGAATATGATGTGGTGGTGGTGGGCTTCGGCGGCGCTGGGGCAACCGCCGCGGTAAGCGCGGCAGATACAGGAGCCAAGGTGCTGCTTCTGGAAAAAGCTCCGGAGGGTGAAGAGGGCGGGAACACTCGCTATGCTATGCAGGCGGTACTTCTTCCTTCAGAACGGGATGCGGCAATCCGTTATTTTAAAAACCTGCGGGGCGTTTACAATAACCAAAGCGATGATGTGATCAAATTTATCGTGGAGGGGTCTATGGAAAACCCGGATTGGCTAAAAAAAGCGGGGCTTTCCCCGGACCGGCTGAAGATATATCCTTCGGCGGAGTATCCCGAATTGGAGGGCAAAGAAGGAATAGGCGTGTTTTTTATTGACGGGCTACAGTTCCAGTCTACCCTGTGGAAATTCCTCCGGGAGTTGGTGTATGACCGGACGGATAAGATTGATGTCTGGTACGATTCTCCGGGGACCAGGCTGATCCAGGATCCGGGTACAAAAATTATCCACGGCGTTATAGTCAACCACGGGGGCAAGTCTTACCATGTCCGGGCGAAAAACGGGGTGGTGCTGGCTACCGGCGGTTTTGAGAACAACGATGAGATGTTGGAAAATTACGCCCAACTGGGAGATGCCCGAGGTATAGGCGCCCGATTTAATACCGGGGATGGTATCAAAATGGCCATGGATGTGGGGGCGGACCTCTGGCACATGAGTACCCTGTCGGGGCCCTACTTGAACTTTGTCAATCCGGATACTAATAACGCCATGTTTGTACTCTTTAACAGTCCCCAGGCAGGACCTTTCGCTACCGGTTTTGGGTCCCTCAATATGATCATAGTAGGGAGAAATGGTAAACGTTTTACCAATGAAATCGACACCTCCCGCCACGGTCATGTCAATGTTGGGGGGACATGGTTCAGCCGGCTGATACCTCAAAATGCCTGGTGTATCTTTGACGAAACCGCCCGGAAGACCGCCCCGGCCTATAAGCAGTGGAGTTCGGGAATGGTGGATGAAATCAACAAAGGGTGGATAGTCCAGGCCAATTCTATCGAGGAACTGGCGGCCAAAATCAATATTGATCCTGCGGCCTTGAAGGCGGAGGTGAACAAATATAACGGGTACTGCAAAAATGGGCTGGACCCTGAATTCAATGTGAACTCCCAGGCTTTGAAACCGCTGGAAACCGGGCCCTATTACGCCTTTCCCCTCAAGGCTACTCTGATCAATACCCAGGGCGGACCAACGCGGAATGTTAACTGTGAAGTTCTGGATGTGTGGGGTAATCCCATCCCCCACCTTTACAGTGCCGGTGAGTTGGGTTCCTTTTACCCCGATATTTACCAGGGTGCGGGGAACCTCAGTGAATGTTTGTTTACTGGCCGCCGGGCAGGGGCCAATGCGGCGGCCCCGAAAAAAGACAGTTTTACTGCCAATGCGATACGGAATAAAACCCCGGTGGATTTCCGGTCAAAGGCCGAAGCCGCCATTGACACCGGGGCGGGGGAATACTTGGGAACCGGTTCCGGGATTGGCGGAGAACTGATAGTTAAGATAAAACTGGATGGTCAGAGGATCCTGTCTGTTGATGTGATTAAACACAATGAAACTCCGGGAATCTCCGATAAGGCCCTGGCGACCATTCCCCGGCTTATAGTGGAAAAACAGACTCCCCAGGTGGATGTCGTAGCCGGGGCTACGGTTACCAGCAGCGCTATTATCCAGGCGGTTACTGCTGCTTTAAGCCGGAGATAAACGCACCGGTATAAGTATATAGAAGCAATCGTCCAGAAAGCCCGGTACAAAAGCGCCGGACATCGGGCCGGTAAAGGGGAAGCGGTTTCCGCCTTTCCTTTTTGCCGGCCCTCTATTGCAAGATGATAGCTCGTCTTGCTTCTATGACTATTAATGATGTTGTGTTTGATACAAACGGAAATCCGTATACCGCCGGTTATGGTCCAAATCTTTTTGATCCTTATAGTAAAAAAGGCGTTTGGATAAAAAAGTTTGATTCGTCAGGTACTGAAATCATTTTCGACTGAAACAAAAATATTGACTGGAGCCATAGTGATGATGATTATGCGACAAAGGTTTTGTTTGATGGAACCAATATCATTGTTGCAGGCTAGGGCAATGACCTTGTCAATGGCGCCGGTGATGATGACGGATGGGTGAAAATTTTGAATGTGGGAGGTTCGCCGGTAAGTGAATTTGTAACACCCGATCCAAACGCCGCTTTGTTAAGAATTGATAATAGCGGAAATTAGTACTTCTCCTATGATTCTGTATATTCCTCAAAATTACGGAAATATAATTCATCAGGTAATTTACTGCTTACCCTGAACGTAGTTACGACTGGAGCATAAAAAATATGACGGCGCGGGAACAGAACAATAGAAAAACTGTGCAATGGAATTGTGTGTGATTTGCCGCATTCGACGGTATAGTGTTCGGGGGCTGCCGAATCATTCCGTTGGGCTTCTTCTTACGGCTCACCCCATTCGTATTTTACCGGCCTGTACTAAAGCCCCGTATATCCCTACAGCAAACTTACCGGGTCCACGTCTACCTCCAGGTAGACCCGGCTGTCTTTTCCCTTTTCGTAGCGGGTAAGGATGGTCCCGGCGGCTCCGTGGAGGGGCCCCATGGCCGGCCCCCGGAGGAGTATCTGTCTGCGGTAGTTCCCGGCGATGACACCTATGGGACATTCCGCGGGACCCAGGATGCCGGCACCTGCGGGGAGGAGGGGGTGGGCAAGGAAGGCAAGACGGTTTATGGCTTTGTCCGCCCGCAGAGCGTCCCTGGAGCGGACGGTGAACCTGATGAGCCGGGAGTAGGGGGGAAAGCCGAGGGCCTCCCGCTGGGCAAGTTCGGCGGCAAAGAAGCCCGTCACATCCAGGGCGCAGGAGCGGGTAATTGCCGGGTCCCGGGGGCGCAGGGTCTGGACGATAACCTTGCCGTCAGGAAAATAGCGGCCCGCCCGCCCAGCTACCTGGACAATGAGGGAGAAGGTCCGTTCCGCCGCCCTAAAGTCCGGAAGGTGGAGGCCCGTGTCCGCCAGGACCACTCCCACCAGGCGCACGCCGGGGAAGTTGAGCCCCTTGGCGACCATCTGGGTCCCCAGGAGCAGGTCTATCTCGGCGGCCTTAAAGTGGTCCAGCGTTTCTTTGAGGCTCCCCTTTTTGCCCAGGGAATCGGCGTCTACCCTGGCTATCCGCAAATCGGGGAAGGTCCGGGCGGTTTCCTCCTCGATCATCTCGGTGCCGAAACCCGTGAACCCCGCTTCCAGGGAACCGCATTGGGGACAGGCGCGGGGGGGCGTTACGGAATACCCGCAGTAGTGGCAGACCGCCCGGCCCCGGTCCTTGTGGTAGGTCAGGGACACCGAACAGTGGCGGCAGGTAAGCTCGTATCCGCAGTCCCGGCAATGGTAGAAATAGGCGAAACCCCGGCGGTTGAGGAAAAGGATGGTCTGCCTCCCCAGGGCGGCGGTTTTCCGTATCTCCTCCTTGAGTTCCCGGGAGAGGCAGCCGTCGGTGTGTTCCAGGCTTATGGGAACAATTTCGGGAGGGCTTCCGCCGGAAAGTCTCCGGGACAAGTCCAGCCTGGCGACGCCCCCGTCCGCGATGAGTTTCCACGCTTCCGCCGAAGGGGTTGCGGATCCCATGATGAGCAGAGCCTTTTCTCTGGCGGCCCGGTACATGGCCACCTGCCGGGCGTGATACCGGGGGGTATTCCCGGACTTGTAGGACCCGTCCTGTTCTTCATCAATGATGATGAGGCCCAGATTCCGCACCGGGGCGAAGACCGCGCTCCTGGGACCCACCACGATGCGGACTTCCCCCCTCCGTATACGGAGCATCTCGCGCAGCCGGACGCTGGGGGTCATCCCCGAATGGATGGTGGTCGCCGCCTGACCGAAGCGCTTTCCTATGGCCTCGGCGGTCTGGTGGGTCAAGGAGATCTCCGGAACCAGGTAGATTACCGACTTCCCCGCCTTGATCATATATTCCGCCGCCCTGAGGAAGACCTCGGTCTTCCCCGATCCGGTGATGCCGTAAAGGTAGAACCGGCCCGCCGTCAGGGCGTCGGAATCCCCGGCGATCAGGGCTTCCAGAGCCCGGCGCTGTTCATCCGAAAGTTCCAGGGGATTCGCCGCCATTTCTTCAATCTCGTCGGGGAAGGCAGGAACGGCGGCGGCCCGTCTCCCGGAAGGGATCATGGCCGCCAGGGCTTCTCCCAGACCGCAGAGGTAGTACCCCGATACCCACCGGGCCAAGGCGAGGTCTTCCACGTCAAAGAGGGGTTCCTTGTCCACAACCCGGCGTATCGCCTTTATGATTGAGGCGCCCATCCCTTCCGGGGGGGATTCCCGCGTTTCGACAACATAGCCCATGATTTCCCGCTTGCCGAAAGGAGCCATGACCCGTTTGCCCGGCGCGGCTTCGCCCTTGTCGTCTTTCCGGTAGGTAAAGGTCCGGTTCAGGGGAATATCGAAAACGATGTCCAAGTAGCCGTCGTCTTCGCCGGGTAACGACGGGCCTGAGGAGGGGAGGGGAGCGGTCAGCTTCTTCCCCCGGTTTTGAGGGTTTGTGCGTAATCCCGGTCAAGGCCGATCAACGTTGAACTGAGGGCTTTGAGTTTTTCCCAGGCCGGACGTTTCAGGCCCTCATCGTATTGAATCGAAGCCGGGTGGTGGGTCGAAAAGAAGGGAATTCCGGCAGTTTTCAGGAAATCTGCTTCCGGGAAACCGCTCCCGGTCGTTCTTTCAAAACTGAGGATGACCATGGGCTTGAGGAGAGCCAGTTCCCGTTTCAAAAAGGGGGCGCAGGCGGCGAACTCCTCCTGTCCGGGCGGATTTCCGTCTTCCGGAGGCCGGCACTTTATCCGGCTGGTAAGGTAGCAGTTCGTCCTCCGTGAGAGGGCTATGGGTTTGAGCATACGGTCCAGGAGTTCTCCTGCCGCTCCCGCAAAGGGTTCACCCGCTTCTTCGTCCTCTTTGCCGGGGACATCCTCAAGGATGAGGACCAGGGGACCCTTCGCCCCGTCTCCGCTCACGGCCTTTTCCCTGGTTTTGTGGAGGGGACAGGCGGCGCAGCCGCATATATCCGCCCGCAGGGCTTCCAGGGAATCCGCGCATGAGGAGACAGGGGCGCTTTCAGGCGGATCTTCGGCAAAGACGTATTCCCCCCGGTCACGGGCATACCCGTCCCACAGATAATCCTCGGCCATATCCAAGGCCGACGCCAGGGCGATTTTCTCTTCGACAGTCATGGTTCCATTCAATAATAAGAAGCCTTAGAGTTCAATCCCCCGTTTGCCCGATTCCCTGGCCTTTCGGGCCAGAACGGCGGCCTCCTGCGGCCCCGGCGCGTCCAGGCTGTTCCAGTCCGGGTCCAGACAGTTTCCGGGCCTGAAAGCCCTGAAATACCAGGGCGCACCGTCAACCAGGGCCGCCATGGCCGGAATTTCACCGGGAGCAAGATAACGATTGGGCAAGGCGAGGCTGCGGAATTCGTGGTCTATGCCGGAAGCCCGGATCAGATCGGCGCTCCTTTTCAGAGCGCCGCCGGCTTCCCCCGGCGCACCCGCGTTCCCCGGTGCAAGTTCCCCGTACCGTTCAGGGGGGAGCTTCAGATCCAGGGCGACGTAATCGGGCCGGGTTTCTTCCCGGGAAAAAAGGTTTTCCAGAACGCCGGGATGCATTCCGTTGGTGTCCAGTTTCACCGGAAGCCCCAGGGCCTTGACCCGCATGAGGATTTCCCCCAGGCCGCCTGAAGCTGTGGGCTCCCCGCCGCTCAGGACCACCCCGCCCAAAACGGAACGGCGTTTCAGCAGATGCCCCGCCGCCTCGTCAACGGTAAGGAGGTCCACCCTCCCGGTCAGAAGACCGGGCAGGACAAGCTCCCGGTTCTGGCACCAGGGGCACCGGAGGCTGCACCCCGGAAAGAACAGCGCCGCCGCCACCTTCCCCGGATAATCCACCAGGCTGGTCTTGCGCAGGAGTATCCGGTCCACGGTTTGCGGCCTGTAGGAACCGTCTACACCGCCGCCAGAGCGTTTATGCTCCCCGCGTCAAGGGCACGGCCCACTTCCTGACCGTCTCCGGCAAGGAGTATCGCTGTGGGGGTGGAAAAGACCCGCCGCCGCGCCGCTTCCGCCATACCGGCTTCCGTATCGGCGTTTACCAGGTCAACGGGAATACCCAGACGGCTTGCCGCAGCCTTTGCTCCGGGACAGGCCGGACAAGCGGGGCGCACAAACAGAAGGAGCCGCCCTTCGCCGCCCTGAAAAACGTCCGCCGCCGGCGTTGAAGGGTAAGATGGAATTTCCCGTCCGGCGGCCTCTCCTGCCCCCTGTCGCGCCGGGTTCTCTCCCGCAGACAAGCGGAAGGTTTTCCGCTCCCCGTATTCTTCCCGTTTTCCCCTGTTCCAGTTCCGCACGGACCGGTAGTAACCGACAATACGGCTGTAAACTTCCGCCCGGGTCCCTTCCGCATGGGAAAGAGCCTCCCGGGCCGCCGCCAAATCTTTTTCGATTTCCTCAAGGTTTCTCATATTTTCTCCTTAATTCATCTTAAATGAATATGTTGATAATCCAATGTCAACAAGTTACAGGGGGAGCGTGTTGGCTTCTGAAAGCTAAGGGCATGACGCTCCTCTGCGGCCGTTTTTGACGCTGCTCCCCCTCGCTCCAGCCTTGCTCCACCTGATCGTGGAATTTTACCGGCGGCCCGGAACAAGTGGAGCAAGTCTTCCGCTGCCCCCACTCGTTTCCTGTTGACAGTATTTATACCCCGGTCAAAACCGCTTTACGCTCCTGTTCCAGTTCCGCTATCTTCTGTTTCAGTTTTTCTTCCGTCTCATCTTTGCACCGGGGACAGTTGAAGTGTTCCCCCCTAAGGTAGCCGTGAACCGGACACACGGAAAATGTGGGGGAAATCGTGAAGTAGGGGATGCGGTAGGTATGGGCTATGGCCTTAACCAGGTCCCGGCAGGCCCGCCAATCTTCGATAGCTTCCCCCAGGAAAACATGGAACACCGTACCGCCGGTGTAGGCCGCCTGAAGTTCTTCCTGAAGGTCCAGGGCATCGAAAATATCCTCTGTTTCCATAACCGGCAGTTGGGTAGAATTGGTGTAGTAGGGCTCCCCGCCGTTTCCCCCCGCAGTAATGATGCGGGGATAACGCTTCTTGTCATGTTTCGCCAGCCGGTAGGAGGTTGACTCCGCGGGAGTGGCCTCCAGGTTGAAAAGCTCCCCGGTCTCCTCCTGGAAATCCGCAAGTTTGTCCCGCATAAAGCGTAGCGTCGAAAGCGCGAAAGCCCGTCCCCGTTCCGTGGCTATCGTCGCGTCTTCCCCAAGGAAGTTGAGGAGGCACTCGTTCATCCCCACAAGACCGATGGTGTTGAAATGGTTGTCGAGGCCCGAAAGGTAGCGCCGGGTGTAGGGGAAAAGGCCCGCTTCCAGAAGCCGGTTCACCGCCTTCCGCTTGATGACAAGGCTTTCTTTTGCCAGGTTCATGAGCCGGATGAGGCGGGCAAAAAAATCCTCCTCGTCTTTGGCGAGATAGCCGATGCGGGGCAGGTTGATGGTCACCACTCCTATAGAGCCGGTAAGCTCGTCGGACCCAAAGAGGCCGCCTCCCCGCTTGCGGAGTTCCCGCTTGTCCAACTGAAGACGGCAGCACATGGACCGGACATCCGCCGGGTTAAGATCGGAGTTGACGAAATTCTGAAAATAGGGCGTACCGTACCGGGAGGTCATCTCGAAGAGGAGCCGGGCATTTTCGCTTTCCCAGTCGAAATCGGGTGTGATGTTGTAGGTCGGGATGGGATACTGAAAGCCCCGGCCTTCGGCATCCCCTTCCAGCATGAGTTCGATGAAGGCGCGGTTCACCCGGTCTATTTCTTCCTTGCAGTCCCCATAGGTAAAATCCGTTTCTTTTCCCCCTACCACCGCCTTCTTGTCCCGAAGGTCCGCCGGAACCGTCCAGTCCAGGGTGATGTTGGTGAAAGGCGCCTGACTGCCCCAGCGGCTCGGGGTGTTCACCCCGAAGACAAAGCTCTGAAGGCACTGTTTGAGTTCCCGGTCCGGAAGCCCGTCGGCCTTTACAAAGGGGGCGATGTAGGTATCGAAGGAACTGAATGCCTGGGCGCCGGCCCATTCGTTCTGGAGGCAACCCAGGAAATTCACTGCCTGCTGCATCAGGGTGGAAAGGTGTTTGGCGGGTTTGCTGGTGATCTTGTCCGGCACCCCGCCCAGGCCCTCGGCGATAAGCTGCCTGAGGGACCAGCCCGCGCAGTACCCGGAGAACATGGACAGATCGTGGATGTGGAAGTCCGCGTTCCGGTGGGCTTCAGCGATTTCCGGGGGGTAGATGTTTTTCAGCCAGTAATGGGCGGTAATGCTCCCGGAATTGTGGAGGATGAGCCCCCCAAGGGAATAATTGACGTTGGCGTTTTCGTTTACCCGCCAGTCGGACTGTCTGAGATACCCATCCATGGTGGAATCTATGTCCAGCATGAGCTTTTTCGCGTCCCGCATGGCCTCATGCCTGGCCCGGTAGAGGATGTAGGCCTTGGCGACCGCAGTCTCCCTGGCCTCGACGAGGGATGTTTCCACCAGATCCTGAATTTCCTCTATGGCCGGGATTGAGTTGGGATGCCTTCCCGCCATGAGTTCTTCGATTTTTTCCTCGGTCAAACGAGTTACGCCTTCCGCTTTCCGGGGGAAGCTTTTTTCGTCATCCCCCGCGCTCCCTGCGGCTTTAAAAGCCTTGAGTACCGCGTTGTAGATCTTGGAGCGATCATAGGGAGCCACATCCCCGGATCGTTTGACCGCCTGCCGAATCATCAATTGTTCCCTCCCATTTTCCGTATTTCTCCTATGAATTCATCCATGTTTTCAAAATGACGGTACACCGAAGCGAACCGTATATAGGCCACCTTGTCCAGGGTCTTCAATTTTTCCAAAACAAGATCCCCTATGGCCGTTGCGGCTATCTCGTGGTTGTTCCCCTGCATGGCGGCGGCGTCTTCTATCTCGTTCACCAGGCTTTCTATGTTCATCTGGGACACCGGACGTTTCTCCAGGGCCCGCTGCACGCCCCGTTCAATCTTGGTCCGGTCAAAAGGCTCCCGGCGGCCGTTCTTTTTGATCACCATGAACTGCTTGTCCTCGATCCGTTCATAACTGGTGAACCGGAACCCGCAGGCATTGCACTCCCGCCGTCTGCGTATGGCTTCCCCGTTGGCCAAAGTCCGGGATTCAATCACTTTATCGTCAAAGTTACCGCAATGAGGGCAGCGCATGGTCCTTTTTCCTGGTCTAAAACCTACTCCGTATATAGCGTTCTTTTTTTCAGTTTCAGACTATAGCACGCTATATCTTGTGCCTCAAGGGGTTTAACACGAAATTCGCAAAAAAATGAAAAAAAGTTGAATTATGCCCATGGGGGTGAAACATATTCCCAAGTATGATATGATACTTTCAAGGAGGCATCCTTGAAGATAGGTATAGATACCTTCGCCTGTGACGGCGGAAAATCGGGTGTGGGCGTCTATCTTAACCAGATTCTTAAACGGATACCTCCCTCCGGCGCCCGTTTTGAGTTGTTCGGCTGGGATTTCGACCGTTTTGCCTTTAGCGAGACCGCCCGGGATATGGAATTTATCCCCCAATGTTTCGTCAGCGGGAGAACCGCCAATTCCCTGTGGCACCTCTTTAAATACCCCAAATTTTCCCGAAGCCGGGAATATGACGCTTGTTTTTTCCCCGCCGCCCACCGTCGTCCGGCTTACAAGTCCCCCTGTCCGTCCATAGGAACGGTTCACGATATGGCGGTCTTTTGGGGGAATCTGAAGACCCGGGAACATCTGGGACCGGCGCTTCGGGTGATGTTTCCCAACTCTCTCCGTCACCTGGACCGAGTTATTGCCGTAAGTCAGTGGGTCAAGCAGGAACTAGCGGATAAGGTCCGGGTCAGGGAATCCCGCATTGAGGTGATCCCTAACGGCGTGGACCTTTCGGCTTTCTATCCCCGCTCCCGGAACGAGGAGAGCGTGGTTCTCATCCAGCCCTTCAGTTTCCGGCGGCCTTACATTCTTTACGCATCCCGCATAGACCATCCGATTAAGAACCATGTGCGCCTTTTTAAGGCCTTTGAAATTTTCAAGGAGCGGACCCGCTACCCCCACCGTCTGGTCTTGGCCGGAGCGGACAGCCATGGGGCGGATCTGGTGAAGGCCGCCGCTTTTGAGAGCCGTTACCGGAACGACATCTTCTTCACTGGACATTTCCCACCCGCAAGCCTCCCGGAACTCTACGTGGGAGCGGATTTTGTTGTTTTCCCTTCCCTGTACGAAGGCTTCGGTTTGGGCGTTTTGGAAGCCATGGCCTCCGGGGTTCCGGTGGTCTGCGCCCGGGCCGCTTCCCTTCCGGAAACCGCCGAACACGCGGCCCTTTACTTTGATCCCTGGAACAGCGAGGACATGGCTGACCGCATGGTAACCATCACCACCAACCGTGACGTTTACCGGGAATGCCGCGCCCTGGGCCTGGAGCGTGCCAAGGCGTTCTCCTGGGACCGTTGCGCCCGGCGGACCCTGGAAGTAATACAAGAGATCGCAGCGCGGTAGGCCGGGACCTTTCCTGCTACGGCTAATGCCAGATGTTTTACAAAACCGGTTAAAAAATATGCCGATACAACGCGAACAGCAGAATCGCTACGGCAATTAATATTGCTATAATCGAGTAGGAGGCCACCCATTATTTGAGTGGCCGTCCTCTCACACCACCGTGCGTACCGTTCGGTACACGGCGGTTCAATGGGCGGGAATAGGTGTCCGTAATTTCAGGAGCCGT
>JAITBO010000176.1 GCA_031283505.1 Treponema sp.
CTGGGTTTTTGAAGCTTTTTCAGACATTCATCGTGAGCTTCCCTTCCCGTTGAAGGGGGCTCATTACGATAACGGCATGGAATTCATCAACGAACCCCTGCTCACCTGGTGTATCGCGCGGCACATCGAGGCTACCCGTACCAGGCCCTACCACAAGAACGATAACTGTTACGCGGAGCAGAAAAATTATGATGCCGTGCGCAAGACCGTTGGATACTTCCGCTTCGACACCGCCGAAGAATGCGATGCCGTGACAATGCATTGCCCTGCCGAAGTGTACCGCTGGCTTTGCCCTCGGTATAATTAGTGTCTGTCCACAAAGTTGGTTACTTTGCGGACAGACCTTGCATTTTCTCGCCTAAAAGCTGCGAAAATGCGGGTTTCAAGGTGGTCTGTCCATAATGTGTCTACATTATGGACAGATTCTATGTAGACTTGTCACAATACAGAGGCTTTCCCAAAACTGAAGTTTTGGGAAAGCCTCCCTGAAATTCGCAGTTTTGTCGAACCTTCGGTTTGCAGGCTATTTTTGCCTGAAAAATTTCTAAACTGAGAATTGCTGGATGTTTTGTGTAACGCCTTGAGTTTTTGCCTTGTTTATGCCATGGTAAAGTAATTCATTTTTAGGAGCAAAACAAGTTCATGTCCTTTCAGTTTGATTCAGCGCGATTAAAAAAACGGATCGCCGAGGCTCTTGATAAAACGTATAGTCAGGTGGATCCCAAGCTTTTGAGCCAATACCGCTCAATTTTCAAAAAAGAAGTTTCCTTTTTCAGGCGGTCTTATTTTACCGCATATCTGCTTATGGAACTGGACCAGGGAGGAGACGGACGATACGGTGGTTTACGGGAAAGAAATTCCCGTAAATTTCAAAAAACGGCTCAGGAACGGGACGACGGAAACCGTCAGGAAATCCGCAAGGTCCTTCCGTCTCTGCCGGAAGAAGAGTCCGTCCGGCTTTTTATCGGTATAGGAAGAAGCCGGCGGGTGTTTCCCCGGGAAATTCTGGGGCTTATCGTGTCGAAGACTTCGGTATCCAGGGACGATATTGGAGCCATCCGTATATTTGATAACTATTCCTTTGTCCAGGTCAGGACGGCGGCGGTGGATGAGATAATCGAAGCCCTGAACGGAAAGCCCTTCCGGGGGCGTTCTCTGGTGGTCAACTATGCCCGGAGCCGTAAGGATGAAAAGTCCCTGGCGGAAGAAAGGGCGGACGATCCTGCCGCCGATACAGGCGGTTCTCCGGAAGACGGAGATTATGCGGAAACTGAAGATACCGGCTCTTGGGAAGAAGAATCCATTGCGGAAGAAACGGGGGAAGAATCCTCAGTTCAAGAGGACGATGATCATCCCGATAAAGAAGGTGTTTAGGCTAATTCCCGTAAGCAGTAAAATCCAGGAAATGATCTCTAACGTATATGCCTTATAAGTAAAAAGACGGGCTAGTTTCTCAGGGTTCCCCGGAATGACCCCGTAGGTGGCAAACACATCGCGAGGTTCGCCGGGGAGCGCCGTTGCTCTATTCCCGCCGCCTTCGGGGACAGCCCCGAAAATGTACCAGCCCTGGTGTTTGCCCGCCGCCTTTTCGGGGATAATCAGGGGAAGCGTTCGGTTTTCCATTGCGGTCTTTGCTTCGCCGGGCAGGGATTCGCAATAGATGCCCGCGTAGCATTCTCCGTCGGGAAGACGGCCCGGACGGAGAAGGTTGTCAGGCGGCAGGTATTTCAGAGGGAGCCGAACCAGGTCCCGGTAAGCCCGGAAGATCCGGGCCTGCCACCAGATCCGTTTGTAGAGGACGGTCAGCACAAACCCCGGAGGTATCATGGGGAACAGGGGGATGAACACCGCGAAAAAGGCCGTCAACAGCGTAAGCCTGAAAGCGGGTCTGTTCAGGAAATTCAGGGCTATCAGAAGTTGAGAGAAAGCTCCCAGGATAAGAGCATAGGGTGTGATGAAGTTCCAGTATTCGTTACCGTCCCGGCCCGCCCGTATAGTCCGGGCAGCAAGGGAGCGGTCCGGTCCATCATAAAAGATAACCAGGAGTGGGTTGTCCTGTTCGGAGACAAAGGTTAGCCTGTTATCCCGGGATAACAGAGCCCCCCCCACGAAGACCTTGGCTCCCTCGGTAAGGGCGGTAACCTGGTCCCAGTTGATGCGGGCCGGGGTTTCCTTTCCGGGGTCGAAGCTGCCGGAAGGCTCGTCTTTTTCCGGCATGGGTAACACGTAAGTATGAGCGTCGGCCAGCGCAATAGGAATGGTGAGATCATCGTTCCGTATCCACAGAGTATGTCCATCGGTGGCGGATTCAAACCCGCCTATAAAGCGGTAGAGTCCCCCCTCTCCCCGGCGACAGGCGGCGTAATCCAAAAAGGGCTTGAGCCTGAGATCGTTAAACCGCTGGCGGAAATCCCTCCAACGGCGGCGGTTTACAAAAGCTCCGGCCACCGGGACCAGTCCGTAGCAGAACGCCGCAATACCGATGATTACTAGCAAATCCAAAAGCCGCAGGGTATTATTCCTCCATGAACAAAAATTATCTGAAACCTTTGGTCCTTGGGGCTATTGCCACCAATTGTTACATCCTGCCGCTGGAAGAATTTAGCCCTCCGGATGAATCTTCCCATCAGCCGCCTGACAATACCCTCCGGCCCTGCGCGGTCATCGATCCCGGCGACCAGGCGCCGGTCATTATAGCACGAATGGAGAAATTAAACCTCCGTCCCCGGTACATCCTACTGACTCACGGTCATTTTGACCATATCGCCGCCCTGCCGTATCTGGCGGAGGCTTTTCCCCAGGCGGACATCGCCATACACAGGAGGGACGCCGCTTACCTGGGAAAATCCGCGTACTCTATTCACCGGGAGAGCTTTGCCGCTACGGGAGACTCGTCCTACGTAGACCTGCTCTGGAAGGACATACCTCCTCCTTCCCTGCTCCTTGAGGAAGGGGACAAGGCCGGGCCCTTTACGGCGTTGCACCTGCCGGGGCATACTCCCGGCTCAATGGGATTCTACCTGGCAGACCCGAAACTTCTCTTCTGCGGGGACACCCTGTTTCAGGACGGTTACGGCCGCACGGACCTTCCCGGCGGGGATTGGAAGAGTCTCCGGCAAAGCCTGGAACGGCTCTTTTCCATGGACGGGGATGTCAGAGTGTTCCCCGGTCACGGTCCCGCCACGACTATAGAGGAGGAGGCCCGGAGGTACCAGTGACCTCTTAATGAGCAGCCTCAGCAGGAAAATTTTTTAGGCCGAATGTCGAATTTATGTTGGGCGCATCGCAGGCGACCGGGCTATCCGCTTCAATTCCTCGTGCTTTCAGGCGTTCCGCCTGTAGGCGTTCCGTCTAAAAGCCCTGCGGGATTTCCGCTTCTATCCCTTGCGCGTTTTGGCTGGCAACCCCCCGGTAACAAAACTTGAAGTTTCGCCATTTACAAACTCATGTAAGGAATTATACATAAATAATAAGTTACAAAGTCAAAACCTTGAATCGAGAGCCTGTCCCACAACCGTGCGCATTAGCGCGCAGTCAATTAGTTTTGGGATAGGCTCTCGTTTGAGAAATTTTCGCTCTCAAGCCGCCGGATTAATACTGCCGGGCGGATGAAAGCCGTCCTATCCCGCAAACGCCTTCTTGAGCAGGTCTAAATCCAGTCCGGGGTAGACCGGAAAACGATCCAAAAGTTTTTTCACCCGGACCAGGACTTCGGCCTTGGCCCCTTCTTCTATCACGTACTTCGCCTTGCTCTTTTTGGCCGGGTCCCTGGCGTCAGGGGTGGGATTGGTGTTTTTCAGCACCAGGGCAATAACGGCGCCGAGTTCTTCCATTTCGGCGGTTCCCATCCCCAGAGTGGTGACGGCGGCGGTTCCGATACGCAGGCCGGAGGTGTACCAGGGGCCGTTGGGATCAAAGGGAAGGCTGTTCCTGTTCAAGGTGATATGAGCCTCGTGAAGGGCGCTTTCAGCCTGGCGGCCGGTGATGCCCAGGGGACGGACGTTGACCAGAAAGAGGTGGTTGTCGGTACCGCCGGTGAGAACTTCAATGCCGTTTTGGACGCACGAAGCGGCCAGGGCCTGGGTGTTTTCCACAATACGGCGGGCATAGTCCCGGAACTCAGGCTGCCCGGCCTCCCTAAAAGCCACGGCTTTGGCGGCGATGACATGGGGCAGGGGTCCGCCCATGGTGAGAGGGCAACCCTTGTCCAAAGCCTCGGCGAATTCGGCGGTGGAGAGGACCAACCCCGCCCTGGGACCCCTCAGGGTCTTGTGGGTGGTGCTGGTTACCACATGGGCGTGGAGGACAGGATCGTAGTCGCCGGTAAAGACCTTACCCGCCACAAGGCCGGCAAAATGGGCCATGTCCACCATGAACACCGCTCCCACGCCGTCGGCTATTTCCCGCATCCGCTTAAAGTCGATTTTCCGGGGATAGGCGGAATAACCGGCAAGGAGGATGAGGGGCTTCACTTCCCGCGCCTGCTCTTCAATGGCGTCATAATCCAGAACCCCGGTTTCTTTGGATACCGTATAACTGTAAACATCGAACATCCGCGCGGAGATATTGTAACGATACCCGTGGGTCAAATGGCCCCCGGAGTAGTAGTCCAGCCCCAGAAGCCGCTGGTTCCCCAACTCCGCCTTGAGTTCCTTCCATTGGACATCGGTGAGCTTATAAAGGTTGGTTTCCCCGTATTTGGCCAGAGCGGGCGCTTCGATGCGGGTGGCAAGAATAGCCCAGTACGCCAGAATGTTGGCGTCCGCCCCGCAGTGAGGCTGGACATTGGCGTATTCCGCCCCGAATATCTTGCGGGCTTCCTCCGCCGCCAAAGACTCCACAGCATCCACATTTTCGTTGCCGGCGTAGAACCGGTGGGCGGGCATTCCCTCGGCATATTTGTCGGTAAGGAGGTTCCCCATGGCAAACTGTACAGCCAAAGAACAGTAGTTTTCGCTGGCGATAAGCTTGACCCGCTTCCGCTGATTTTCAAGCTCCCGGACTATGGAACAGGCGATTTCCGGGGCGACCCTGGCGGTTTCCCACAGATTGCAAAGATAGGCAAGAAAGCCGGTATCCACCTTTTCGGGAGGGGTAACGGCAAGGTAGGCGCTTATGGGGTTTATATTCATGTCTTACAATAGCCGGAGAAAATGGAGATATTCAAGAGGTCGCATTGCCTAATAATTAATCTAGATCTGCCCAACCGCCTCGTTCAGCCTCCGGTTCATTGCTACCGGGTTATAACCCGCCTTCCGCCGCAGAAGCTCGGCCTTGCACTCCTCCGATACATCAGGCGATTCCATCAGCCGTTCATAGGGTGTCCTCGGCTCCTTTTCGTAGACCTTCCGGTAGCGACCGTCCGCCTGTTGCTCTTTGGCAATCAGACGGAACGAGGGCATCCAGTAATTATACAGCGGGCA
>JAITBO010000212.1 GCA_031283505.1 Treponema sp.
GCTATCGCTATCTTGTTCATCTGGACCATTAGTTTCTCAAGGTTCTCACTCTTTATCCTTGATATGTATTTTTGAAATACCTGGAAACTGTACGGTTTGTACGGGTCTGTTTTCACAAATTGTTCGCATATCCGCGAATCCGTCTGGGCGAACTCCAGTTCCCGGTAATCAAGGCCTTTAATTTCTTTATAAAGAGCGGCCCGGACTATTTGTTCGACACTCGGTGAATCCCCGCGCCCTAAATTATTCTCATTCCTCCCTCCGGTTATATCCTGTTCAACTATTTTATATAATTCCGGATGTGCTTCCAGAATGGTATCCAATAACCCAAACTCGGGATTCCGCGACCAGTTTGCTTCTTCAAACTTTAATACCAACGGTTGAAATAATTTCATTTTCATGGTTTTGATTATTTCACTTTTTTATCTTTTTTGCAATATATCGCAAAAAATATTTTGCCTTTTTCAACCACTCTTTTTGACTATATAGACAGACTCTATATATTGTCATGCTGTTTTTCATAAGTCAAGACATTACAAGGAATTAGGTGAAAAAAAGTGCCTGGAAGGGGTAAATTCGGGCGGAGTTAGGATTTAACACACTTCACATCCTACCACATTAGGGGAAATCCGCAAATTTGCAAAACATTGAAAAAAATGAAAAATATGTGTTGACAAAATTATCTCCCCGTGATAAACTATGTTCATTCGGTTTTTTTATGCTTAGTGAGTTCGCCTACGGGCTCCGATAGTTTTGATCTTTATCGATAGGAGGGTGATATGGTCTTGCTCAAAAATACTATAGAACTGTCCGTTACCCCCCCCTACCGGCTTATCTTGGGTTCTAAAGTCAAGTCCCCCGTTTCTTTTCTGTTCTTTTTTCTTCTCACCTTTCAATTCCCCTGCGGTAACGCCGCGGTTCCTGGCATTCCCTGTCCTGTACTCCACAGGGGGGCGTCATGACGGGATTGATACGCTGATCTCATGCAGCCGCCCAAGGGCGATTTTCTGGTGGTTTCACAAAGAGGTTCCGGAGCAACGCACATTCCGCCGCGAATGTCGTTGTTCTGAGGATTTACTAAACGCAGGACCAGCCGCCCGATGAAGGGCCGTTCCCGGCGAATAGTCCTCTTAAAATACGTCCGTGAACCGGACCCCATCCGTGGATAACCGGATGGATATTTATTGAAGGAGGAGAACGATATGGAAAAATTTAAGAAGGTAAAAACCGCAGTAATAGGTTGCGGTATGATTAGTAATATTTATCTACAAAACATGAAAACGATTTTTGAGATACTGGATCTTGTGGGTTGTTATGATGTGATACCGGAGCGAATGGAAGCCCAGGCGAAAAAATACGGGATCAAACCTATGACGATGGAAGAAATCCTCTTGGATAAAAACATAGAACTGGTGGTGAATCTGACCACTCCCGCCTTTCATCACCAGGTAACCAAACAGGCGCTGAATGCGGGTAAAAACGTATATTCCGAGAAACCTATAGATCTGTCCATAGAAGCAGCCCGGGAACTGGTACAACTGGCGGATACTAAAGGGGTACTTTACGGCAGCGCGCCGGATACTTTTATGGGTTCCGCAATACAGACCGCGCGGTTCGCCCTGGACAGCGGCCTTATCGGGGAAATCAGTTCCTGCTATGCCACATTGAACCGGGATTCTGGTTTATTGGCGGAACGGTTTCCTTTTACCGCTCTGCCCGGCGGGGGTATCGGCCTGGATGTAGGAGTGTATTACCTCACCGCCCTTTTGAGTATCCTTGGTCCGGTTACGGAGGTCTGCGGTTTTGTCAAAACCTTGCATCCAGAGCGGAAACATTACCTTGTGTCCCGACCTGATTTTGGTGAATCTTTTACTTTGCAGGCGGAGAACATGGTTTCCGGTAGCTTCCACTTTGCCGACGGGGCCATAGGTTCCGTACATTTTAATTCCAACAGTATCCAAAACGAAAAGCCCCAGATGGTCCTCTACGGTTCCGAAGGGATATTGTATATGCCAGATCCCAACCAGTTCGGCGGTGAGATAAAGATATTACTGAAAGGCCAGACCGAGCCTTTTACTCTTCCCCCCACCCATGCCTATACGGATAATTGTCGGGGCATTGGACCTGCGGAACTGGCCTGGTCCCTCCGCAAGGGACGAAAACCCCGGACGAGTAAAGAGATGGCGTTCCATGTCCTGGAGCTGCTGCTGGGGCTGTATCAAAGCTGCGACACCAAAACCTTTTATGCCATGACCTCGACCTTTGAACGTCCGGCGGCGATTCCCCGGGGTTACCTGGGGGACAACTACGGCATGGAAGCCGAGGCGGGCCTGGCACTTTAGAAATACATCGAAAAAATAACCGTGCTTAGATTAATTAGGAGGGAAAATGAATATCGCGTTGCAGCTTTGGTCGTTAAAAGAAAAGGCGGAAACGGATTTTGCCTATGCCCTGGAATTAACCGCAAAGGCGGGATACGGGGGGGTAGAATTCGCCGGGTACTACGGCCATACCCCTGAACAGCTTGGGGAATTGCTCCGCACGTACCGGCTTGAACCGGTAAGCGCCCATGTTGGTATGTCCCGTTTGCGGGAATCCCTGGAGGAGGAATTGTCCTATGCGAAGAAGCTGGGATACCGGATGATTGTCTGCCCCTGGTCGGAGTGTAAATCGGAAGCGGAAATAATCGGAACCGCGGAATTCTTGGAATCCTGTGCACAAAAGGCCGCAAAAGAGGGCATTATTATCGGCTACCACAACCATGATCAGGAATTCAGGCGGTTTGGCGGGAAGTACGCTATGGATATTCTTCTGGAAAATATGCCGTCCGTTCAATTTGAGCCGGATGTATTCTGGATTGCCTATGCGGGCGTTGACCCGGTGGAGTATATTACGCCTCTGGCCGCCGCCGGACGGATTTGCGCTATCCACGCCAAAGAACTTGCGAGGGAAGGTAAAGAGAATGTCTATATCGGCCAAGGGCGTATTGATTTCGCGGGAATTGCCGCCCTTTGTCCTCCGTCACAGTATCCCTACATTGTTGAACAGGAAGAATTCTCAGGCGATTATTTCGATGGCATTTCCCAAAGCTATCACGGGTTAAAAAAGATCCTCGGCTAAATCCGTCATTCCCGAAAAACAAGATACTGCCGGGGATGATATGGAAAAATAGGGTTATCCGAAAACTTCAGTTTCCGGATAACTTCCACTAAAAAACATTGTGAAGGAGGAGACCATGAAAGTTGGCATTCAATTGTATTCCGTAAGAAACCACATGGAAAAGGATCCCATCGGAACCATACGGCATGTGACGGAGGCGGGATACCGTTACCTTGAGGTGGCAAACCACAACGCCGATAAAGACAGCGGTGTAGGATTTGGAGTAGAGGCGAAGGAAATCAAGAAGGTTCTGGAGGGTACCGGAGCGCGGATTGTTAGCGCCCATATAGCCCCCTTTAATACAAAAATTATCAAACCGGTGCTGGAATATTTTGTGGAACTGGGAAGTACCTATATTGTAGCGCCTATGGATTTTTTTAAGGATAAGGCCGATGTACTTGCCAAATGCAAGGTGTACAACGAACTGGCCGGGCTTTGTGCGGATGCGGGAATGAAATTTCTGTACCATAATCATTTCCATGAATTTCAAATTTTTGACAACAAAACAATTTTTGATCTTATCATGGAGAATACCGATCCGGCGCTGGTGGGGGTGGAATTGGATACCTACTGGGCAGCCAGAGGCGGCCAGGATCCAATAAAATTACTGGTGAAATACCGGGAGCGGATACGGCTGATCCATCAGAAGGACTTCCCTGCCGCCTGGCGGGACAAGATCAATCTGATCGATTCGGTTAATAAGAACAAAATCGCTGTGGACAGAAACTATTTTATGGGCGTTGTGTCCCCCGAAACCTTTACCGAAATAGGCACCGGGATTCTACCCATCCAGGAGATCATAAAAACGGGGAACCAGGACTGTAAAACGGAATATATCGTTCTGGAACAAGACTTTAGTCAGCATGATGAATACGAAAGCATTAGTATCAGTATGGAAAGTTTCAAAAAATTTACCGGTATTGAGTGGTAAAAATCACCCGGCGCTTTCATAGCATATACAGCTTGTTCCCCGGAATAGCTGTCGGGTATTTCTTATTGGTAAAAAACAGGTCGGAACAGCCGGGCTGTTTAAAATTTTTTTCAGGAGGGAAAATATGAAATTGGCAAAGGATGTTGTTTTGCTAATCCTGATTCTTGTGATGAGCGCCGGAATGGTCTTCGCAGGAGGGCAGGAACAAAGCGGTTCCGGATCATCTGGGGGGGCCGCTTCCACGGTACCGGGGACTCTTCCACGGAAGGAGACTCTGTATTTCAACGGTATGCTCTGGGACAAGGTGAATCACTGGAATCCCTATAGTGTGAGCGATCTTACCTTTGGTATTAGTATCACCGCCGGTGAAAAGGGCGATGCCCGGCAGCTTATTTATGAGACCTTGTTTGTCTACGATATGCTGACCGGCACCCTGAAACCCCAACTGGCGGATTCATACACATGGAACGGCCAGACGCTGACCATCCAGCTTAACCGGAACGTCAAATTTTGGGACGGTAAACCCATGACCAGCGCCGATGTGGTCAATTCCTATCAGTTGCAAAAAACTTAGGCCACCGTCGATTCCGCCTGGTGGGCCTACATCGATTCTGTCGCCGCCCAAGGGGACTATACGGTGGTGATCAAGGGGAGTCCTTCAAGATTTAACCCCAAACAGATTGAAACCTCCATCGGCGGCCTCTACATTACTCAGAAGGCGGAGATGGACAAGGTGGTGGCAAAGATCGGGAATAACCCAACCGCCCTGGCCCAGTGGACCAATGTGGCGGGGAATCAGATCGAAACCCAATCCGGTACCGGCCCTTACAAACCCTATGTCTGGGATGAAACCAAGGCGGTCCTCCAGCGGGTGGATACATACTGGGGTGTGGCCCGCTATGGTAAGCTCCCCTCGCCCAAGTACGTAGTTCACGCTATCTATAAAGACAACGCTGCCGGCGACGCGGCCTTCCGCGATGCGGAAGTTGATATTTCCCAGCAGTTTATCTCCTCGGTCTGGACCATGTTCAACCGGAATATTTCCACTTATATTCCCCAGGCCCCCTACTATTTTCCCGGGGTTATCCCTATGATCGTTTTTAATATCAGGGATCCCCGGCTTGCCGACTCTGCGGTCCGCAAGGCCATAGCCATGGCCCTGGACTACGACACCATCGGGAAGAACGCTATGTCCGGCTACACCGCCCCTCTGGTGGCCTCCCTCATGCTCCCCACCCCCGCTGAACAGGCTTTAATTGACGCCAACGCCATTAAACCCTATCAGTGGAGCGGGAACCTTCAGGAAGCGGTGGCCGCGGCCAACAAGATCCTGGACGACGCCGGCTGGGTCAGAGGGGCGGACGGTATCCGCGCCAAGGGTGGGGTCAAACTTTCCGGCATCCGGGCCGAATGTCCCCAGGGCTGGTCCGACTGGAACGCTTCCCTAGAAGTAGTGGCCCAAGCGGGGAAACTGATTGGGATCGATATCCAGACTTATTTCCCCATCGCTACGGTATGGACCCAGGATTACCAGAACGGTACTTTTGACATTATTATGTACAGCTACGG
This sequence comes from Treponema sp., assembly GCA_031283505.1. The sequence goes on from JAITBO010000212.1 coordinate 5,660, forward strand.
TGGAATGGGGATTTCCAGCCCCTGGAGCCGGGCTTACCAAGCTATGAGCAGCGCCGATCTTCCACCGGAAGGGACCCCTAATACCATTCAGAACTGGGGCCGCTGGATCAATAAAGAAGCTACCGATATTGTTACCCAACTTGCCAGTGAAACAGACGCCGCCAAACTTAAGCAGCTTTGGACCCGGCTCAACATCATCTACCTTCAGGAAATGCCCTGCGCCGGGCTTATGTACCGCCCCGGGGTGTTCCACACGGTGAACGAAACCGTGTGGACCGGGTATCCCAAGATGAACGATGGTTCAGGGATTCCCCCGACCCTCTGTATTGACGGTTACGGGATCAAGGGTCTTTACAACCTAAGAAACAAGTAACACTCTTTTTACGGGCGGCCCCGTGCCGAGGCCGCCTTTTTTAATGAAACTTAAAAATCCACCGCCTATGGCGGTGGTCATGTACTGACGGGTATGCCATTAGAAAAGCAAAAAGGTTGAGCAATGCGGATATTAATAAATAATTTCATGCAGAAGCGTAGCGGAAACCAATTTCAGTATGAAGTATAAGCTGAGTGGAGATCAGTAAAAGCAGGAAGGTATTTTAGGCCCCTTATAGGGGCCTATCCATTCAAGCCACCACCTTTGGTGGTGGTTGTTGACTTACATCTCAAGTTCCATTTGGCCGTTTTCCAGGGCCTCCCGGTTCCGGCCTTTCTGGGGGAAGAACTCCGTGCGCCAGAGAAGGGCGGCGGCGATGGACCGCGCTGCCGGTAGCACCTGGGAATCGGTATAGTGGTCGTAATCAAGGCGGGCGTGGGGCAAGGACGCCGGTTCCGGACCGTTTACCGTCCAGACGAATTCCACAGTTCCCCGGCGGCCCTTCCAGCCAAGGGCCCGGGCGGCCTTCACTTGGGGCGGCGTGGAAGAGGTGTAGGTTTCCGGGGGCCGGGAAAGCCGTTTCCGGTAGACTAGTTCTCCATCCAGCTTTCCCGAACGGAGTTCCTTTAGAATGCCGGAAACCTTTTGCCGCAGGGCCTCCTCATCGGTATCGGAAAATACCAGTTCCAAAAGTTCCAGTTGGACCCGTCGGGCCAGGGGCGTAACGTCGCTCCGTACCGCCTCCATGCCTTTCACCTCCACTATGGCCTTCCCGTCTTCCCCCAGGAGAAGGCCGCTATAACCCTTGGCCCGGCCCCTGGCGGCCTTCCCATTCTCGTGAAAGGCACGCAGGGGCGGTATCAGGAAACGGCGATAGGCTTTTTCGAACCTCATCTCCAGGAAGGACTCAAGACGGTATTCTTCAAAAATCCGTTCCGTCAAAAAACGGTTCAGTTCCCCGGCCAGGCTCCCGCAGAGGGAAGCGAAATCGCCATACCCCGCGCCGTCCGGAAGACCGGTCTCCACAAAGAGAGAGTCCGTATCCCCGTAGAGTACCCGGCAGCCCTGGCCGGCGAACCAGTCCCTGGAGATGAGAAGCCACTTCCGGGCAAAGGAGGTGATGGCCCCGGCCAATTCGGTGCGGGCATAACGGCAGGCCCCGGTTCCCAGAACGCCATAAAAGCTGTTCATGAGGATCTTGTACACATGGGCGGCGGTATCGTCCTCGGCGTCCAGGGCCTTCCGCCTCGCGGTGAAATACCCGGCGATCAAGGCGGGCAGGATCCCCGGTGTCCGGGAGAAAATCGCCCCATTGGGTGCGGTAACGACCTCCCGGAAGGAGTCCGCAGAAACGCGGGCATGGGAAAGGGGGTCCACGTTGAAGGTACGTATGATGGTGGGGTAAAGGCTGCGGAAATCGAAAACCGCCACGTTACGGAAAAAGCCCGGCAGAGGATCCAGCACGGTCCCTCCGGCGGCGCCGGAAACCTCCCGGTTCCGGAAAAGGTCAGGGGCTATCCCTTTTTTACGGAGTTCCATACCGTAGATACGCTCGAAACTGACCACGCTGGTCCACGCCTTATCCAGGAAAACCCCGGTCAGGGCAGCCCGCTCCATGGTCAGCCTGAAAAGACCGGTCCTTTGCAGTATCCGCAGCACAAGCTCCGCATCCCGGTAACAATAGTTTCCAAAGACTACGGGGTCCTCCGCATAAAGCCGGTCAAGCTCCGCAATCTTGTCTGTCCCGGCGGAACTTACAAGTTTCCCCTCCCCCAACACTCTTTGGGAAACCGCTTCCAGGCTGAAATCGGAGGACCAGCCTCCGTCCCCTCTGCGGGGACCGGAACGGACTATACGCAGGGCGTCGATCACCTGCCGTCCCGGAACCAAGGCCGCCGCCGACTGCCGGAACCCTCCCCGGTAAAAAGCGCCCGCATCTTCTCCGGAGACCACGGCGGGACCGCCGCTTCCGGGGAAGAACTTGGCCTCATCAGAGGACCGGCTCAGGGTAAAGGGCATCCCCAGGTTTTCGCACCGCTTTGCCAATATGGGAAAATCGAAGTCAAGGAAATTCCAGCCCGTGAGTACGTCAGGGTCTGCGGCCCGGAGGTCCTCAAAAAAGGCCGCCAGCATGGACCGTTCATCGGGATGAAAGACGACCCGTCCCTCCGGTAGAAGCGCCTGTTTTTCGGGGAGGACCACCCGCACACAGGAAAGGCTTACCTTGGGACCGCCGCCCGGAGGGGTGTATGTTCCGGCCAGGCCGTCTCCCGCCGAGCCGCCGTCACCGGGGCTGCTCTCATTCCCGGCCAATATGACCGCATCGGTGTAGACCACGCCTATCGCCCGGATGACCCCTGAGCGGGTGTCGGTTTCAATGTCGATGGACGCAACGCGCAGGGGGACGGGACCCGTCCGAGGCTCCGGTCCGGCAGGGTCAGGGGGCTGTATCTCCGGATCGGAGAATACCAGATCCACATAGCGTCCTGGCCGGGAAGGACCCCGGATTTCCAGGGGTCCGCGGATTTCCCGTTCGGTAAGAAAAGCGCCGGGGGGCTTCAGGTCCCCGTCCGGGCTGGAGACGCCGGCCGCTTCCAGGGCCTCCAGGGCGGCGGAACGATCCCGGTACCGGGAAAAACGGAGGAGCGCCAGGGCCCCGGTCCCGGAAAAGGGTTCCAGGCACGGGGGCTCAACCCTATAGGGGAGACCGGCGGGCAGGACGGCGCACCGGGGCAGGGCTTCCCGGGGGATGTGGAAGGAAGGCCGCCACCGGGATTCCATGGCGGCGAAGGATCGTCCGTCAGCTAGGCGGCCCGTAAGGTAGAGCCGGTCCCGGCGCAGGTCGGCATAGGCATGAACCAGAAAGCCGGACAGAAAGGGAAGGCCGCCGCTTTCCGTCATACGGCGATTTTCCCTTTAGCTGAGGAACTTCGTGCGGAGAGCCGCGTAAAACGCGCCGCACAAGCCAACGCGCAAGGGATAGGAGGGGTGCGAAGCAGTCGCCGCTTTTGCGGCGACCGGAGCGATAGCGGAGCCCCGGATAGCCCGGTCGGGCCCGCAGGGACCGATGCGCCCAAAATCTTCGATTGCTTGTCACTCGATTGCCTGTCACTCACCTTGCCTGAACTCTGGGAATCGGAGATTCCTGTTTCCCCCCGGAACGGAGGAGCCGTTCCAGCAATACCGCATAGACCGGACGGGAACCTATCAGTTCCGACGCGATAAAAGAGGAGAAGCTCACCAGTACCAGGCCGCCAAGGTGGTTGAAGTTGCCGCTCATTTCCAGGATGAGGACCACGGCGGTAACCGGGGCCTTGACTGCGCCGGTGAAGAAGGCGGCCATACCCAGGATAACGTAGTTGAGGCTCTGGCTTTCCACGGCGAGGCCGGTCATGACGAGGAGTTTCCCCAGGCCGCAGCCGGTGAGGGCGCCGCAGGCTAACAGGGGGAGGAAAATGCCGCCGGATGTCCCCGATCCGTAACACAGGGCGGTGAAAAGGATCTTTCCCGCCAATAAAAGGCCGATGAGGCCGAGGCTCCATTCCGCCGCCGGCAGGTCCGCCGACAGGGATTCTATCAGTGTGTGGCCGCCGCCTGTTACGTCGAACAGGAACAATCCCAGGGGGACGGAGGCCAGGAGGGGTATGATCGGACGGATCGTCTGGGGGATGCGGAGGCGGTCATAGAGGTTCAGGGAACCGTAGAGGCTCCGTTTGAAGAGGTCTCCCAAAAGGGCGCAGATAATTCCCAGAAGGATGATTGAGGGCAGATGTTCCAGAGGCAGCACTTCTATATGACGGAAATCGAAGACCGGCCCCTGACCGAAAAAATACCCGGCTACGGCGTCCGCAGCCATGGAAGCGCCCATGGTACAGGCAAGGAAGATGGGGGTAAATGAGGGCTGCAATTCCTCAAGCACAAAAAGCACTCCCGCAAGGGGAGCGTTGAAGGCTGCGGCCACTCCGGCGGCGGAGGCGGCGGCAACAAGGTATTTCTGCTCCCGGTGGCTGCGCCTGAAAACGGAGAGTACCCCCTGGCCTATATAGGCGCCGATCTGAATGGAAGGGCCTTCCCTGCCCAGGGAAAGTCCCGCGCCCAGGCCCAGTACCCCTGTGACGAACTTGAGCGGCAGGTCCGGCAGCCATTGCAGGGGCATGAGCCGGAGCAGCGCCCCTTTCACCTGAGGTATACCGCTCCCCTTGATCATGGGCCGCATTTTGGCGGCCCAGCCCAAAAACAAACCTGTGAGTACCAGCACCGCAATCCAGATCAGGGTCCAGTACCAGGGGAGATGGGACAGGGCCTCGTAAAGTCCGCGCCGCAGGGTATCCGCCTTTGACAAAAAAAAGCGAAACAACACTATCACAAGGCCGGCAGCGATCCCGATGACTATGCTTTCCAGCGCCACCGACAAACGGGAATGGTACCAATAACGGGTCAACAAATGCAATTTATGCTGATTTATCGCCATATTTCGATTCTAACATAAAGGAACGGCAGGCCGCCATACTGCGCCTGTCTCCGGTTCGGTCACTCACTCTGGAGGCCAGGCCGTCCATAGTTGTTTTACCCGTTCCTTATTTTACACGAAAGGGTAAAAATCACTTGTTAGAGGCTTTCCCAAAACTTCAGTTTTGGGAAAGCAACCTTGAAATTTGCAGTTTTGTAAGGCTGAAAGCCTGAAAAACTGCAAGAGCCTGTCCCAAAACCGTGTGTGTTAGCGTACTGTCAATTAGTTTTGGGACAGGCTCGTTAATCACATTTTTTTTGTACGAAGGCTGCCTTGACTATGCCGATGATTGGTAGTGGTATTTATAATGTCCGACAGGATACTGCCATGAAGAGGCGGCGTTGCAGCCTCCTCCGCCACAACCCGGTCCCATTCTGGAATAGCTATCTAAGGAATTAGAAAAATTACTTTAGCCCCTAGGGGAATTGAACCCCTCTTTTAAGATTGAGAATCTCATGTCCTAACCGATAGACGAAGGGGCCGGTTATAAAGAACCTGTCGGGCTTTACATAAAAACAACCGAAAAGTGATCGGCTTTGTATGAAAAACCCCGCAAAATGCTCTCTGCTTCTCCGGGCTGATCAACCTTGGGATGATACTTTATTACCCTGTCGCTAGAGATATTACAATAGTTAAGATTATATTGCAAGAGGGCGAATTGCGCCACGTTAAATCTAACCATAGGGGAACGTTTGCGCCATGTAAAAATCTAACCAAAAGAGCGTAAATCTTTGACTAACAAGGAATTAGGTAAGGAGCTAATTCAAGACAG
>JAITBO010000298.1 GCA_031283505.1 Treponema sp.
TTTTTTCTGTCTTCAGGTTTAGTCCGTATGGAAGGAGGGCGTATGAAAACGCCGCTTTCTTATTACGGCGGCAAGCAGCAGCTTGCCAACATCATTTTGGGGCTGATGCCGCCCCATCGGTTATATTGCGAGCCTTTCCTGGGAGGGGCCGCGATATTTTTCGCTAAAGAACCGTCCAAGGTGGAGATTATCAATGATTCCAACGGGGAGATTATCAACTTTTACGAGGTAGTCCTGCGGGATTTTACGGCCCTGGAAAAAGAGGTGGCTATAAGCCTCCACAGCCGGAAACAACACCGGCAGGCCAGGGTGATCTACGAGAACCCGGAGATGTTTGACCGGATAAAACGGGCCTGGGCTGTGTGGATGCTGGCCAATGCCTCTTATGGCCATAAGCTGACCGGCGGCTATGGCTATGGGCGTGTCGGGAGCAACCACAGTATAGCCCTGGATAATAAACGGACCGGCTTCACGGTCGATTATGCCGTCAGGCTCCAGCGGGCACAAATCGAGTGTTGCGACGCCCTGCGGATTATCAGGAGCCGGGATGTGGAAGACGCCTTTTTCTATCTTGACCCTCCCTATGTAGGGGCGGATCAGGGCCATTATGACGGGTACACCCAGGAGGATTTCGACAACCTGTTGGGCCTGCTGGTATCCATTAAGGGAAAGTTCCTGTTGAGTTCGTTCAGGAACAAAAGCCTGGTGGAATTCACCCGGAAGAATAAGTGGCATACCTTGGAACTGCGGATGTCCAGCCCCATGACCCACGGGCATAAGAGCCAGCGGGAAAAGATCTAGGTGCTGACAGCCAATTCCCCGGACCAGGCAAGGAAGCCCGCCTAAGCTCTATGGCGGCCCGTGGTGGCGTTTTGGGGGCTGTAATAGTATTTTTTACAGCCCCTTTCATAATCCTTAAAAGGGCGTGAAAAGCGGGGATTTAGACAGATAAGGGAAGGGTAAGGAAGAAGCAAAAGCTATCAAGAATTCCTATTCTTGGTGCGAATTTCGGTGGTTTGGATTTCCTAATTCTAGTGCTAATGTTTCCTAATTTCGTTGCAATGTTACAGTTCGCAACTCGCTACGATTTGTCCCGCACAAAGACCGGAAGGCGGAAACCGCGGGCTTGAAAAAAATATATCCTTCACCATCAGCCGAATTAGCGGCTTGCGCCTTGGAGGAGTTCGCCGGGCGGGGTCTGGGATACCAAATATCCGATGATTGCCAAGTCCTGGCGGAACTGCTGGGCAGAGATTATTCCGTTTTTCAAGTTTTCCCCTGAAATCAGGAAGGCGGTATATACGACCAAGGCGATTGAATGGGTCAAGTACACGATTGAAAAAATCATCAAACACCGCCAGTTTTTTCGGAAAGACGAGGCGGTAATGAAGTTGATTTTCATGGACTTGAAAAACATATCCGGAAAATGGACAATGCCGATAGGGGATAAGCTCCCTTTCCGCTTGTTCGCGGATCTCAAGGCTCATCTTTGCTTCGCCCTCTTCCGGTGTATACCTTCTTCTTTTCCCCGTCTTTTCCTCCTGGGCATCTTTGTGGTTACGCCTTATTAAGATCGCCTCAAATTCGGCAAGTTCAGCGTGGGCGGAACAATTGAACAAAGAAGTCTCGGAATACGCAAAGTCCACATAATTGAGGATGAGGATAATCCGGATAAGCTCTCATTTTAAGCTCTCCTTTATCGAAAGAAACTCTTATTGCTTTCAGCCAGGATTCTACCGATACTTAATAAAGGGAGGTCCCTTTTAGGGATACCGTTCATGGGACTATCTAAGAATCAACAGGAAACCACGCCGGGGCCGGATATGCCGGAAGGAATCGCTATTCCCATCGTTTCTACCGTGATGCCGGAAAACAAAAACGACGGATATATAGCCGTCACGTTTTCCAATGGCGATATTGAGGCCCGGGCTGATTTTTTTCCTCCTTTCGGACAGGGGGCGCCGATTTCGGACGAATACATCACCGCCCTCCTGGAAAAACTCAACATCGTCCACGGGGTAAAGTGGGACGCCATTAGGGAAGCCTCAACTGCCTGTAACCTCAACAGACGGACGGTCAGGGATGTCCTTATTGCCCAGGGGGATACGCCGGTAAACGAAGTAAGCGAATATTTCGAGCGGAATCCCCATCTTCCGGTATCCAGCGTCCCGCCGGACGAACTGGACCGGAACAGTCCCCGGAGAAACGCCCGGGTTGATTACCGCGAATACTCTCCCTTCATCATCGTCAAACAGACTCAGGTGCTGGCAAAGTTCCGGCCCCGGAAAACAGGCCAGGACGGAAAGAATGTCCACGGTAATATGGTCCCCTACAAAGTCCTCAAGCCACAAGGGGTCGAAGCCGGTGAAAATACCCGCTTTGACGGGCAATTTCTTATCGCCGAAATCAACGGGCAACTCGTGGAAGCCAACAAGGTGATGAACGTTCGGGATTCCCTGGTCATCAAGGGAGCCGTAGGTTATGCCACGGGAAACATCGTGTTCCCTGGAGATGTGGTCATAGACGGCCCAGTTTCCGATGGTTTCAAAATCTATTCCGGGGGTTCGGTGACCATCAAACAAACTTTCGATGTTACGGACGTGATCACCAAGACGGATCTCAACGTGGCGGGGGGCATCATAGGCCGGGGCCGGGCATTCGTGAAGGTCGGGGGAAACCTCAAGGCCAGATTTATCGAAAACTGCCAGGTAGCCTGCCGGAAATCCATAACAATTGACAAGGAGATCATCAATTCCAGCGTGTTCACTATGGACACCCTGGAATTGGGAGACAAAAGCACCATCCTGGGAAGCGATATTTACGCCATTCATGGGGTCCGAGCAGGAAGCATAGGTAAAAAATCGGGAAAAGCAACGAGGATTCACTGCGGCGTTGACTTTACTCTTCAACAAGAGAATGAAAAAGCCAACAACCAAATGCGTATGTTGGCGGCAAAACTGGACAAACTCAAAGAACTCATGAACACTCCCCCGGTGGAAGGGGAAAACCTGGAGCGGCGGACAAAAATGGAACAACTCCGGCGCCGCCTGGAGGAAGAGCAGGAAAAAGTCACCCGGCGGATTTCCGGCATCATGGAAGAAACCACTGGCGATGAAAACGCCGTAGTAGAAGCAAGCGGCGAAATAGTTTCCGGAACCCTCATAGAGGTATGCCAGATCGCCCTTTTTGTCACCGATCCCCTCAAAAAAGTCAGAATACGCCTAGACAAAACCCAAGGCAAACTGGTCTGCGAAAACCTGTAAAGATATTCCCGGTGAACCGGCCTGTAGAAATTTTCTAACCCCGGCTACTCTTTCACTCCACCTAGGGCCACACCGGCTATGATATACCTGGAAAGCAGGAAGTATATGACGAACAGGGGCAGCGAAGTGAGGGCCAACCCCAAGTATACGGAGCCGAACTCGGTTTTGTATATGTCCCCCCGCAGGAGACTTACCATAATCGGCATGGTGTAATGATTCTTGTCGGTAAGCAGGATGAGGGGGGTAAACAAATTGTTCCAACTGCCGACAAACGAGAAGATCGCCTGGGTCGCTATGGCGGGCTTCATGATGGGCAGGATAATCCTGTTGAATGTCGCAAACTCACCGGAACCGTCTATGCGCGCCGCATCCACAATTTCAAGGGACAATGAGGCAAGAAGATACTGGCGCATAAAGAACACCATCGCGGGCGCGGCTATTGCGGGCAGTATCAGGGGCAAAAAACTGTTCGTCCAGTGAATGCGGTACATAAACTGATAGAAGCCTATGCCCGCCACCTGGGCGGGGATCATCAGTACGCACATGATGAAGGTGAAGAACGCCTGCCGGGCTTTCCACACATAGGCTGTCAGGGCATAAGCCGTCAGAGAAGAAAAGTACACTGCGCAGAGGGTCGCCCCCGTAGAAACCATAAGGGAGTTCAGAAAACCGGTCAGAGGGTTGAAACTCTTGCCAAGCAGTATGTTCCAGTTGCTGAAAAAAAACTTCGACGGCAACAGCGAAACCGCGCTTTGCTGGATTTCGTAGGTACTCCGCGTAGCATTCATAAACATAATCCAGAAAGGCATTATGCTTAAAATCGACAAGAAAATACAGACAATATAAATAACCGTCTTGACCAGGTTACGGGATAGAGTGTCACTATGCCGGATCATGCCGCCTGCCTCCTTGTCGCCTTTATCAGGGCTTTTTCCGCTTTTTTCAGCTTCGCCGCATCCTTGTCACGCATAACGTAGAACAATATTGCGGACAGCACCGCTATTATGATGAACATAACCATACTTGCCGCCGCCGCCCTGTTGTACAGGTAGCTTCCGCTGAAAGCCTGGTTGTAAATGAATACGCTTGCCGTAAGGGTGGCGTCGTCGGGGCCTCCGAGGAGGAACAGTTTCGGTATATCGAACATCTGCAAGCCCCCTATCATGCTCGTAATAAGGGTGTAAAGCAGTATCGTCCTCAGGCTGGGCAGGGTTATGCGAAAGAAGGTCTGCACTCCCGAAGCCCCGTCAATCGAGGCCGCCTCGAACAAGGTGGGACTTATGCCCAGCACGCCGGCTATAAGCACTATCATCGTATTACCATACCACATCCAGAACTGGATGAAGGCCACGATGCCCCGGGCCGTCCATTTTTGGAGCAGGAAATTTACCGGCTCCGCCGCAAACCCCAGCTTTATGGCAAGATAGTTGACCGGACTCATCGGGTAAGCGAACAGGGAGTTAAACAAAATAGCTATGGTCGCTGCCGTGATGATGTTGGGCATATACAACATAACCTTAAAGGCGCCCTGTCCCCATATTTTAAGGCGTTGATTGGTGAACCATGCGGTAAGCAACAAGGCCAGGGCAATCTGGGGGATAAAGTTGATTATCCAGATCAGCGCCGTATTTTGCAAAGATTTAATGAAAGAAGGATTGTGCAGAATCAGTTGAAAATTCTCAAAGGGCTTGTCCAAAAACCGGAACGCCGTTTTGCCCAGCCCCCGCAGGTCCGTAAAACCGATAACCGCAGTATACAGTATAGGATACAAAGAAAAAACAAGAAACGCGAGTACAAAAGGTATAGAAAAAATATACCCGTACTTTGAATAACTGACGGTCTTACGCCCCATAAGATTCACCCCCGAAAAGTCTGATGAAGCCCTTAACCGCCCTTCCGATTTTCGCCCCATACGGGACGGCAAAGACTCTCCAACGGGGGCATGAACCCGCCCGCAAATCCGCCTCGCCGCAAGCCGCAACGCCCTTATGCGGATTCAAGACAAACACGGAAACCATGTTCCCGCCTGTTTGCCGGCAACCCCCCTTGATACGAACAAAAAACGGGGGAATATCCCCCGTTTTCCAACAGTACGGAAACCGTACAGCCTCGTTTACCTTATATCAAGGTTGTCCGCTACTTGCTGTTTGAAATCCGTAATGGCCTGGGCCCGTGACTTGTTACCGGCAGTGTACTCCCGCACCTGTCCGCGCCAGTAATTGTTGATCGATTCGTCGTACTGGGTAAGGTTCTTGCCGTTGGCGAACTGCCCTGCGGGGACAAACACGTCGAACATATTCTGACCCCCAAGGAATTCGAGGGTCCCGTTGGATTTGCTCATAACCGTGCCGGAGCCGACCGTGTCCTTGGTGCCGCCGGGGCCGTTGAGGGTCCCGTTGGCCCAGAAATACTGGAGCCCGGTTTCGGAGTAGTCAAGGGTGATCCATTCGATTATGTCCCCCACGACATCTTTAATCTTGCTGTCTTTGTTGCCGAGAACCCAGGTACCGCCCCAGAAGAAACCGACGGGAGGCTCACAGACCGCCCAATCGCCGTAGGTGCCTTCGCCGGCCTTGCTGCCCCCGGAGTTACCGGCCATGACATAGTTAATAAGCCAAGCGGGACCGAAGAACCCGAGAACTTTCTTTGCACCGGCATCTTTCATATCGGCGAACCAGGCGTCCTGCCAGTCCTGGGTATCGTTGTGGTAGCCCTTGTCTTTAAGCTGTTTTGAAAGATCGAGGAAAGCTTCGCGCTTAGGATCGATGTTGAGCTTGCCATCCACAAGCCAGCCCTTATCGGAACTATTTTCGACCGCGTGCCAAATATCGCCATCACCGGAAACGATACCGTAACCTTTGGCCTTTAGATCCGCCGCCGCCGCGAAGAATTTATCCCACCCCGGTCCGACCTTGTCTTTAATCACCGCCGGATCATCGGTCCCCCAGACATCTTTGGCAATAGAACGGCGGTAAATAAACGCGCCGCCGGTCGCCTGATAGCCAAGGGCGACAAGCTCGTTCCCCCGGCTGCCAATATCCACCGTATACTGGGCAATATTGGCTTCTTTTACCATTTTGTCCACGTCTATCCCCAGGGACGCATAAGAAGCCGCATACTGAGAGGCGTCCCCCTGAGTGTACTTCAGAACGAAGGCCGCTTCCGCAGTATAGATGTCCGGAGCCCCGCTGCCACCTCCCGCAAGGGCCGCGTCAAGAGCCGGCTGATACGCCCCATCCGTTGTGGCGATAATCGTCGTCTTAATCTCGTATTTTTGATCGAAATCGGGATGGATCTCCCGGTATTTGTCGATCATTTTGGGAACTTCATCGGTAAAGCTCCAAAGATTGATAACCTGTTTGGCTCCGGCTGAACGCTCCGCACCGGCGGTCCCTTCATTAGACTTCTTGCACCCCGCAAGAGCCGCGGCGATCATTGTACAGGCAAAGATAACCGTAAAAATTCGTTTTGTATCCTTCATTGATATTCCTCCTAAAGACTGAATTAAGATTCAATAGACTATTATATCAGATTACATTGGGAAGTCAAGGCGGCGCATTGCCTCATTGAAAAAGTAACCCAAAAGAACCCTTGCCTCATTTTGAAAATGTTACCAAAATTATAATAAGGGCGCTCGAAGGAGGGCGTCCGAATGGGGTTAAACATGAAAGAAAAACAGGCGGTAACCAGGGAATACAGGCCCCGTTATCAGAAGGCGACGAAGAAGGAAAAACGGGACCTGC
>JAITBO010000005.1 GCA_031283505.1 Treponema sp.
GGGGCCTAAAATACCTTCCTGCTTTTACTGATCTCCACTCAGCTTATACTTCATGCTGAAATTGGTTTCTGCTACGCTTCTGCATGAAATTTCTTCTTAATATCCTTCGCTCGACCTTCTTGCTTTTCTAATGGAATAGCCGTCAGTACATGACCACCGCCATAGGCGGTGGATTTTCAAGTTTCATTAAAATAAAATGTTGTGCATTTTATTTATGTACAGTTCCTAAAGCATCCTGCCAATAAATCTGACAGGAAACAGCCTCAATACTGTATTTTTTTTCGGAAATTTACCATTTTTATGTATATTCAAAGCACAAAATAAATAATATACTTGCTTTTATGGAACCTTTGGATCGTTTTTGCGGGGCAATACGGATAAAGACCGACTGGCCCGTTTCCGCCGCTCCCGGAGATTCCCGGGCAGAGGCGTTCTTAACCCGTTTTCAGGATTTTCTCGCCGAATCTTACCCCGCGTTTCATAAAACAGCGGAACGCCGGGTATTGAGCCCTTATTCCCTGGTCTACCGCTGGCCGGGCAAGGAGCCAGGGGACGCGGAGGAGCCTGTCTTGATTCTGGCCCACTACGACGTAGTACCAACGGAAACGGAAAAATGGACCGTTGACCCCTTCGGAGCGGAACTCCGGGACGGTTACGTGTATGGCCGGGGGACCTTGGACATGAAGGGCATCCTTACGGGCATTATGGAGGCTGCGGAGCGTCTCTGCGCCGGGGGTTTCAAGCCCCGCGGGGATATATGGTTCGCCTTTGGGGGGGATGAGGAGCGGACCGGCAGCTTGGGGGCGAAGCGGACGGCGGCGTGGTTTGCCGAACAGGGGCTTTCCTTTTCATGGATACTCGACGAAGGAACCCCCATAGCGGACAACATGATTCAGGGTATAACAAGTCCCCTGGGGCTCTTCGGTATCGAGGAGAAGGGCTACATGAGTCTTGACTTGACGGTCCGGCAAAAACCGGGCCATGCTTCCAGGCCCCCGCAGGTTCAGGCGGCGGCGGTACTGGCCTGGGCTCTGGAACGGATAGCAAAACGGCCTTTTCCCTTCCGGCTGAGTCCTACGGTGGAAGGCTTCTTTAGGAACCTTGCGCCTCTGGCTCCCCAGCCTATGGGCGCTTTCATGGCCAACGCCCGCCTTTTGGGGCCGCTTTTCTTTGCGGTGGTTGCGGGCAGCCCCGACATCGCCTCTATGTTGCGGACCACCATCGCCATGACCCAGCTTGAGGGAAGTGCCGCCGAAAATGTGATGCCTTCCGCTGTACGGGCGGTAATCAATCTCCGGCTCCTTCCCCCTTGGACCATAGAAAGCGCCGCCGGTTTTATCAGAAAGGCGGTCGGGGACGAAAGGGTGGAGGTGAGCGTCCATGGTCTTGCGACCGGTCCTGTGTCGGCGGCTCCGGAGCATACGCGGCGCATGGGTCCCGGCTGGAAGGAGATGGCGGAGGCCCTGGAAGCGGCCTGCCCGGGGACTCCGGCGCTTCCCTTCCTCATGGTGGCGACCACCGATTCCCGGCACTACCAGGGGCTTGCAAAGGGCATATTCCGGTTCAGCCCTCACAAACTCAACCCTGAGGAACTGGCCCTCATCCACGGGCACGATGAGCGTATATCCGTAGAAAATTTTGACCGGGGGATTCGGTTCTACGAAGCCCTCTTTGGGCGTCTTTAAGGGAAACAGGGGTGCATCCGTGATGTATCCACAGGGGCCGGACTTGCTTTGCAAGTCCGCCGCCTTCCCCTCTTTAATTTTGAGAAGTATTGAGGAAAGATCATGGAAAACCAAACAATGGCGGCTGTCCAGGCGGGAAAAAATGAAAGTTCGATCAAGATAGGCAAGAAGGCGTTCCTCCTCTCTGCCTGCATCATCCTCGCTCTGATGGTCTGTTCGGGGGTGATGACCAGGGTTCTTTCAGCGGGAACCTATGATCGGATAACTTCCGAAGGCCGTACCCTGGTAGTAAACGGGAGTTACCGGGAACTACCCCGGCCCAGCTATCCGGTCTGGCGCTGGTTTACCGCCCCGGTGGAGATACTTTTTAGCGCGGACAACCTTACCCTCATCGTTCTGGTCGTGTTTCTTGTCGCCGTCGGGGGGTCCATTTCCGTGCTGGAATACTCGGGGGTTATGGAGGCCCTCATCGGTTTTCTCGTGGTCCGGTTCGCCAAACAGAAGTACCGGCTCATCGTGATTATGATCCTTTTCTTTATGATCCTCACGAGTTTTGTAGGTATCTACGAGGGGCTGGTCCCCATGATCATCTTCATCATTCCCATCGCCATCTCCCTGGGCTGGGATTCCCTTACCGGCCTGGGGATGAGTCTCCTTCCCCTGTCTTTCGGTTTCGCTTCGGCTGTAACCAATCCTTTTACTATTGCCGTCGCCCAGCGTATCGCCGATCTCCCTATCTTCTCCGGAGCGCTCCTGCGGATCGTCTTCTTCTTTGCCGTTTTCTGCATGGTTTCTTTTTTCGTGGTGCGTCATGCCAAAAAGGTGGAGGCGGATCCCAAACGGTCTCTCTGTTATGACGAAGACGAAGCCCTAAGGCGGAAACTTCGGGCTGCGGACAAGGGGTCCGGCGGCGTCCAGATCAAGGGTAGTCTCTGGAAGGCTCTTATCTGGTTTGTTTCCTGTATCGCCCTGGCCATGGTTCTGACCATATCCACTGCCCGGCTGCCGGGGCTTTCCAGCCTCGCCTTTCCCCTGATGACTATCCTCTTCGTCAGCGGGGGTATAGGGGGCGGACGTTTCGCGGGCTTGGGCGGAAGGGAATTGTTGCGGAGTTTCAGCCGGGGGATGATGAATATGCTCCCCGGCGTGTTCCTCGTGCTTTTGGCTTACAGTGTCAAACACATCATCACCACAGGGCAGATCATGGATACGATCCTCTATGGGGCGGCGGAACTGATCCGCCAATCCCCGCCTCTGGCTGCGGCCTTCCTGGTGTACGCGACAACCTTGGGGATGAACTTCTTCATAGGTTCGGCCAGCGCCAAGGCGTTTCTTATGATGCCTATTCTGACCCCCCTGGCGGATCTTGTGGGGATCACCCGGCAGACTGCGGTCCTGGCCTTTGACTTTGGGGACGGTTTTTCCAACATGATCTTCCCCACCAACGCATTGCTCCTCATCGCCCTTTCCTTTACCGTCGTGGGTTACACCAAATGGATGCGTTGGACCTGGAAACTCCAGATAGCGATCCTCCTTATCACTTCGGCGTTCCTCGCTTTTGCCGTCAAGATCGGGTTCGGTCCCTTCTAAGGATTAGTTCAACAATAACATGGACAAATCATTAAGGGCTCTCTTCCAAATAAATACTACATATTGAGTACCGAAGGTTGTAGAGTATAATTCCATTCCTTGTGGAATTTGTCCCCCCGCAGTTTTATCTGTAACATCTGTTCATCAGTTATTTGAACACCCAAGTCGTATTTGTCAGTGTCTAATTGGCATTGAACACTGAGACCGGTTCGCGTCCTGGTATTTCTTATCAAATCTACAATCGTTTGGTAATCTGTCAAGGGTACCACTCTCCAATTCATACTGATAAACGGAAACAGACAGTGTTCTATTTTGTTCCACTTGCTTGTCCCCGGCGGATAATGGCATACCCGTATCGGTATACCGATTTCATTCGATAACCTGTGCAGCTCGTATTTCCATTGCTTCCTTCGGGAACCGTTGGAACCTCCGCCGTCGGCAAGGAGCAAAAGATATTTCGCGTGTGGATACGCCGCGCTGCCTTCCGCTTCCCACCAGGCGCGTATGGAGGCAACGGCAAAGCGGCTGGTATCGTGGTCCGTTCCCACATTGACAAAGGCGGTATTGGCTTTTAGATCGTATATCCCATACGGATAGGCACGGGGCGCATCGGGAGGGATAAAATCATGATCCGCTACCGCGGGGCTTTCCCCCTTCCTGTGCCACTCTTTCCCCCCGTTCTTATAGGCTCCCAGCACCTCTTTCTTCTTGGTATCAACCGAAATTACCGGGTTTTCGTTCTTTATGGCTTTGTTCGTTACCCTCGTTATATGCCGAAACT
>JAITBO010000330.1 GCA_031283505.1 Treponema sp.
TTATCTTTATATACACTACATATAGTGTACAAATAAGAATCAGAATTACAATATACGCTACATATAGCGGTATTGGATACTAGGTACGCTATATATAGACAGACCCCGTGAACGGTTACAAAATTCCTATGTGTTTATCCTGGCCAAACTTCAGGTTCTATTGTTTTTTTCTCCGGTAATATAGTATACTTAATTTTCAAGAGAAGCAGTTTCAAAATCTCAGACTTTGAAATTGCCTCTCTTGGACATCAAAATTTTTAAGGATAAGCGTATACTTGTTATGTATGGCTTGAATAAAAACAGATGAAGAAAATGAAAATTGTAAAAATTCGTTTTTTAATGGTGTGGGGAGCGCTTGTATTTCTTTCAGCCTGCGGCGGTTCTTCGGGCGGCAAAAGTTCGTCCGGGGTGGAAAAAGTTCAGGCTTCGGAAAACATCCCTGCGGTTGCCAGGTATAGTGAAGACGGGAAACGGATCATCACCATCGGAACCTGGTACGATCGATATTATGTGAGCAAACATACGGACATATACGATGATCCGAATTTGGCCCAACCTCATACTGCCCAAATACGCCTGGACCGGATGCGGGAAATCGAAAAAAAATATAATGTTATTTTGAAATATGTGAATCTTACTTTTGACGGACTCCGGGAAAGCATCAATACCTCAATCCCTGCGGGAAACCCTGATGTGGATATTTATGAAGTAGACCTCCAGTTCGGTATTCCGGCAGTTCTGAAAGGGTATGGCCTGTCTCTTGAAGGGATGAATCTTGCGGGAACCGATGTGTTCGGCTCTCAGACGGCTATGAAGTATTTGGGGCTTGCGGGGCAGAAGGATCATTACCTGTTCACCCCTGCCCGGACCGGCGGAACTAACGCTTATGTATTGGCTTTTAATATGGATATGATCCGGGCGGCGGGACTCCCCAATCCCCAGGATCTCTATGACCGGAAAGAATGGACCTGGGATAAATGGCGTGAATACCTTCTTGCCCTTACCAAAGACCGGGACAACGATGGGATCACCGATGTTTATGGGTTCAGCGGATACTGGACCTACCTGCTGGCCAACCTCCTTTTTTCCAATGGTACGGGGATAGCTCCGGGAGCGGAGGAAAAATTGTCGTCTCCCGCCACTGTGGAAGTGCTGGAATTTATCTACAACATATACAATGTTGATAAAACCGCTCGCCCCTGGGACAGGTCAAACTGGGAGATCAACAACCGGCTCTATGCGGAAGGGCTTTCCGGTTTTTGGGTGGGGGCGGACTGGATTTTCAATGAACAGGGGAACTTAAATTTGCCCTTTGAGATCGGCGTGGTTCCCTGGCCGCAGGGTCCCAATGGCAGCTTTGAGGAAAACCGGCACAGCCAGCCTCAGGGTAATTGGTACTTTATTCCCAAAGGCGTGGCGGAACCTCGGCTTGTATATGACGTAATCTTCGACTGGATTAACTGGTATGAAGATAACCCCGAACTGGGGGCCGATACCAGGTGGTCCAGGAATATGTATATGACGGACAGGAATTTTGCCTACGCTTCTATGATGGCGTCAAAACCTGGTTTCGATATATGGGACAGTTTGGACATTGGTTTTACCCTGACTATGCTTTTAAGCGGGGAAATAGCCCCCCGGGAAATTGTTGATGAGTACCGCCAGGCGTACCAGGACGCATTGGATCGCTATTTTCAGTGAACCGCCGTTTTGAGGGATTAATTGTGGGGCGGTGTATTCCGGCGCTGTTATGTGTCGTACTGTTGGCGGGGGTTCTTTCCGGTTGCGGGAAGAACGCCGGAAATAGAAGCCGGTTGTCCGGTATAGGAGGGTACGCTTCCTATAAGGATATCCCCGGCGTTACTGCGGAAGAAATAGACGCCATTGAAGCCCTGCGAAAGAGTTCGTCCTTTCTCATATACGGGATGCCTCTTAGTACCGAATGTTTCCGCAGTACCGAAGATTTTATCACCAGGGGTTTTTCGGCGCGGGTTTGCGAGTGGCTTACCGAATTTTTCGGCATTAAATTCCGGCCTCTCATCTACGAGTGGGACAGCCTGCTCCGGGGAATCGACCGTTACGACATCTCTTTTTCCGGCGAATTTTCGTCTTCTTTACGGGATATAGAGGGATACTACCTGACCGACGCCATTGCGGAACGGAAACTTCAGTTTGTAAGCCTGGACGGTTCTGACAAGCTAGCCATAACCGCCCGGAGTCGGCCCTTACATTACGGCTTCCTTAAAGGCACGATGACCGAAGCCATGGTTTTATCTTCCGGCAAACAGGATTTTATACCTGTGGCGGTTTCCAATTACAATGAGGCCTACCAGAAACTGCTCCTCAAGGAAATTGACGCCCTGTTTATGGACGAGACGGTAGAAGGCATCTTTGCCCTCTACGGAAATCTCATGATCGAAGACTTCCTGCCCCTGACGTATAACACGGTTTCCATAGGAACCAAAGATCCGCGTATGCGGCCCATTATCTCCGTGGTGCAGAAGTACCTGCAAAGCGCGGGAAGCTACTGGTTCGCCCAGATGTACCAGTTGGGAAGCCGGGACTATCGTCAGTACAACCTGATGAGCCGCCTTACCCCGGAAGAACGCCGGTATGTCGATGAACGCCGGGAAAGGGGGGAAACTATTCCGGTATCCATAGAACACGACAACTATCCGGTAAGTTTTTACAACGTCCAGGAAAACGAATGGCAGGGCATCGCCATAGACATACTCAAAAACATTGAACTCCTGGCCGGCCTCCGTTTTACTCCCGTCAATTCCCCGGCGGCAGGCTGGGATGAAGCCCTAAAGATGCTGACTAACAACCAGGTGGCGATGACTACCGAACTTGTCCGTTCGACTTCCCGGGAACAGAACTGCCTCCTTGCCAATGCCCCTTATCTGGTAGATTATTACGCTTTTATTTCCGCTTCTTCCTTTCAGGATATAACCCTGAGCGATGTCCCGTATAAGCGGGTCGGCCTTATCAAGGGTACGGCCTCTACCGATATATTTTACGAGCTTTTTCCGAGCCATACCAGGACCTTTATGTTTAATAACCGGGACGACGCCATCAAAGCCCTGGAAACGGGGCGGATCGAACTCCTTATGGGAACCCGGAACCTGCTCCTTTCCATTACCAACTATATGGAAAAAATGGGGTATAAGGCAAACCTGGTCCTGCACCGGCCCTATGAATCCACCTTCGGTTTCGCCTTGCAGGAGCGGGTTCTTTATTCCATCGTAAACAAGGCCCAGTCCCTGATAGATACCGGCTGGATCGTGGACAGTTGGACGCGCCGGGTTTTCGATTATTCCGGCGCCCTGGCCCGGGCGCAGATACCCTACCTGATTGGTTTTTCGATGCTCCTCGCGGTGGTGCTGGCCCTTCTTACGGTCATGCTGGTACGGAACCGCCAGATGGCCGCCCGGCTTGAGCGTACCGTTCAAAACCGGACCCATGAACTAAAAGATCGCACCGAAGAACTCGAGGTACAGACTGCGGCGGCCCAAGTCGCCTCCCGGGCCAAGGGTGAATTTCTGGCCCGGATGAGCCATGAAATCCGCACCCCCCTCAACGCCATCATCGGCATGACCAAAATCGCCCGGTGCGCCGGGGATATGACGAAAAAGGACAAATCTCTGGACGAGATCGCCGCCGCTTCTACCCACCTTCTGGGGATCCTCAACGACGTGCTGGATATGTCCAAGATAGAAAGCGGCAAATTCATGATAGTCCACGAGCCCTTTGTGCTGCGTACAGCTATGGAAGAAGTGGCTCGTATCATCAGCCAGCGTTGCGAGGAAAACCACATTCGGATCGAAACCGATTTTTCCGGGTTTGGCGATGTTTTCGTGATGGGGGATAAACTCCGGCTTAAACAGGTGCTGATCAACCTTCTGGGGAACGCCGTTAAATTCACTCCCAAAGGGGGAACTATCTGTTTTTGGACCAGGGCTCTTGATAGGATCGGGGAACCGGAAAGCGAAGAAAAGCGGCTGCGTATTCTTTTCCGGGTGTCCGATACCGGTATAGGCATGAAAAGCGAACAAATGGCGAACCTCTTTACCGCTTTTGAACAGGCGGATCAGAGCATATCCGTCCGTTTCGGCGGGACGGGGCTGGGGCTTGCCATCAGTCAGAACCTGGTCAAGATGATGGGCGGCCTTATCACTGTGGAAAGCGTCTTTGGACAGGGATCCGCCTTTGAATTCACCCTTGACATGGCTGTTGCCGAAAATGCCGGGGAACAGGACGAGCCCGCAGATTCAGGCAGGCGGGATTTTACCGGGAGGCGTATCCTTCTTGCCGAAGACATCGAAATCAACCGCATAATCCTCAAGGAACTCCTGTCGGAGACCCATATAACCATAGACGAAGCCGCCAATGGAGGGGAAGCGCTGAACGCCTTTGCCGCTTCCGAACCGGGGTTCTACGACCTCGTGTTTATGGATGTGCAAATGCCGAATATGGACGGTCATGAAGCGACCCGCCGTATACGCGCCCTGAACCGGGAAGACGCGAAATCCGTTCCCATAATCGCCATGACCGCCAACGCCTACCGGGAGGACATAGATCGTGCCCTGGCCGCAGGCATGAACAGCCACCTTGCCAAGCCTGTTGATATGGAGGAAGTGCTGAAGGCTCTGGGACAATGGCTGGGCCGGGATGAGGATTCGCAAATAGCCGGTTGAAGTCTCTGTAACGCCTCCGAAATGCCTCATTTTAAAAAGTAACCGAAGGGCTGGATGCCTCATTTAGAAAAAAGTAACTTTAGGCCGCCGGTTCCCTTCCAGAGGAAGAGGGCTGAGCGGCGACAGCCTCCCGCAACGCAAGGATGGCCTTGTTGACATGGTGTTGTAACTGAACCGGATTGTAAAGGGCGCAGAGCCCTGTCAGTTCCGCTTTTACCCCGTGCGACAG
>JAITBO010000336.1 GCA_031283505.1 Treponema sp.
CCGGACGCGAAGATGAAACAGCAGGCCTTGTCCGCGAACAGGGGATGTTCGCTGAGATCGACCAGAACCCGGTACTTTCCGGTCCGTTCCGCCAGGGTGGCAAAGGGGTCCCACAGGGCGGCCACTTCGGCCTCCCCGTTGTCCACAGCCTGGATGATCAGATCGGTGGGGAAGGGCTTCCAGGTAATCTCCGTCTGCGGATTAATCCCGGCGCTTCCCGCGGCAACCGACGCCACCGACATAGGCGTTCCGCCGATCTCGTCAACCGCGATGACCTTGCCGCGCAAACCGGCCAGATCCTTAACCGGCGAATCTACGGGGACCAGTATCTTGATGCACCCCTCATGGAGACCGCCGACCAGTTTTACGTCGATGCCGTTATAGACCGACGGAAAATACTGAAAGTCCCCGTTTTGAACCGCCATTTTTCCCGCGGCAAGGGCGGAACGGTCCGATTCAAAAGTACCGCCGCTTACCAGGTTGATCTTGACCCCTTCGGCCTCGAAAAAGCCCTTCAGAACTCCAATCGCGATCGGGGAACTACAAGTCGCCCCGGAATAGGCAATATCATATTCGCCGTGGGGAAACTGACTGCTCTCCTTTTTTCCCCCCGCGAAAACCGCCGCAGGTACCATCGCCGCCAGCAGCAAAACCACCGGCACCGCTCGTCCGCATTTCATCGTAAGCCTCCTATAGTGTCCGGACACCGTTAAACCTGTGAATTTATCCCGGAATTTGGGCGCACCCGGCACTGCGCGCCGGATCGGGTTATCCGCTTGTACCCCTTGCGCAGGCACTTTGCGTGTAACGCTCCGCGTCCGGGGACAGACCCCATCGGTGTTTATTTTGGGGTCAGACCTCTTTTTTTATAGGGGGTCAGACCTCTTTTTAAGTAAACGCCCAGGGACAGGCCCCCTTTCCGGGAAAATCCGCATATTCCTCGTTGACCGAACAATAGCCTTTCATCAGAATACATAGAATTCCGATGTATTTAATATGAATTTACCATAATAAAAATTCAAACTTATGTCAAGCGAATTTCAATGAAATTCTATAGATTTTGTAAGAAATTCTCTTGACAAAGAAATTCCTATTCAATATCCTAGTTATTACATAGGAATTCTATTAATTCTGTCAATACCAAGGAGGCTTTTATGTCAGATCAGGCTTACAAGTTTGATACCCTTAAGATCAGGGCGGCCTACGATCCCGCTCTGCACAACCAGGCGGTTTCGCCGCCCATCTACCAGACCACGGCATACGAATTCAGGGATACCAAAAATGCCGACGGGCTTTTCGCGTTTACCCAGCCGGGTTTTCTCTACACCAGGGTAAACAACCCCACCGTCGATATTCTGGAACGGCGGGTGGCGGCTTTGGACGGGGGCGCCGGGGCATTGGCCCTCGCCTCCGGCATGGCGGCGGTTTCCTACACCCTGCTCACCCTTGCCGAGGGGGGCGGCCGGATCCTGACCAGCCCCTATCTCTACGGCGGGAGCGCCGACGCCTTTCAAAAGATATTCCCCAAATTCAACATTCATTTTGACGGATCCTTCCATATAAATGATCCGGCCGCGCTTGAGGGGGACATCAAGCCGGATACCAGGGCGATCTACGTGGAATCCGTCAGCAATCCTACCGGGGCCGTCGCGGACATCGAGGCCCTTGCCAGCCTCGCCCACAGGCACGGCATTCCCCTGGTGGTGGACAATACCTTCGCCACCCCGTACCTGCTCAACCCCATCAAATATGGCGCGGACATTGTGGTCTACTCGGCCACCAAGGCCCTGAACGGCCACGGGAACCTGATCGCCGGCATAATAGTCGAGGCCGGCAGCGCGGCTCCGGGGGGGCGCTTCCCCTGGGACAACGGCAAGTTCCCCCAACTGGAGGAACTCCAGTACGTGCTGCGGGACCGGAGCGACAACAGAAAACGGAGCTACCTCGAACTGGCCCCGGACGCGCCGTTTGTAACCCGCATCCGGCTCCACTACCTTAACTACTTCGGCGCGGCCTTAAGCCCCTTCGATGCTTACCTTGCCCTTATCGGCATCGAAACCCTCTCGGAACGGGTACAGAAACAGATCGCCAACGCCAAAAAAGTTATCGCCTACCTGGAGAAGAGCAAACACGTGGCATGGATAAAATACGCGGGCCTGGAATCCAGCCCCTCCTACAAGCTGGCGCGGAAATACCTGCCCGGGGGCGTCCCGGCCATCTTCTCGTTCGGCTTTAAGGGAAGCATTGAACAGAGCGAGGCCTTTCTCAACGCGGTACAGCTCTGGAGTTACCATGTCAACGTGGGGGACGCCCGATCCCTCATCGTCAATTCCCCCAAAACGACCCACGGGGAACTGACGCCGGAGGAGCAAAAACAGGCGGACATCGAACCGAACCTGATCCGCCTCTCCCTGGGGCTGGAGGACGCGGAGGATCTTATCGCGGACCTGGATCAGGCTTTCGCGAAAGTCTTCGGCTCAGCGTAACGCCCGGCGGGAATTCAGGAGGGTTCAGTATGGCTGAGGCGTTTATACAGATACAGGGGCTGCGCAAGACATTCCGGGGCAGGGAAAAGAATCTGGCCGTTTTAAAGGGAATCGATCTGGCAATCGAAAAGGGTGATGTGTTCGGCATCGTGGGGTTCAGCGGGGCCGGAAAAACCACGCTCCTCCGGTGTCTGAACCGGCTGGAAACGCCGGATTCGGGAACAATCTCCATTGGCAATGTGATAATTACGGCCCTGGAAAGGCGGGAACTGAATTTGCGGCGCCAGAAGATCGGCGTAATTTTTCAACAGTTCAACCTCCTGGATTCGCGCACGGTTTTTGGCAATGTGGCTTATCCTCTGGAGATCGCCGGCATCAAACACGGCCAGGTGAAAAACCGCGTCATGGAAATCCTGGAGCTTGTGGGACTTTCGGACAAGGTTGATTGCTATCCCGGCCAGCTTTCCGGCGGCCAGAAACAACGGGTGGGGATTGCCCGGGCGTTGACAAATGAGCCGGACATCCTCCTCTCCGACGAAGCGACAAGCGCCCTCGATCCGCTCACATCCCTTTCCATTTTGGATCTTCTCATTGACATCAACAGGAAACTGGGGCTCACCATTGTCCTTGTTACCCATCAGCTCGAAGTGGTCCGCTACGCCTGCGCCAATATGGCGGTCCTGGAAAACGGGCGCATCGCGGAAAAAGGCAGCGTCAAGAGCGTGTTCCTTAACCCAAAAAGCGAGACCGCACAGCTCTTCATGAAGATCAACCGGGATCTTTCAAGCCGCGAATGGCAGGAAGGGGACGGCATATGAACGCCTTTCTCAAATCCCTGCGCGGCGCGATTGGCGCCGAGGTATGGAGCATCGCAGGCCCCTCAATTATCCAGACCCTCTATATGACCGTACTGACCACCGTACTCACCGGTATCTTCGGCCTTGTTCTGGGCGTAGCTTTGGTACTCACCGACCGGGACGGACTCCACCCCCTGAGGGCCTTCAACAGCATCCTCGGCGCGGTCATCAACGCCCTGAGATCCATGCCGAGCGTGATCATCATCATTCTGACTTTGCCCCTCTCGCGCCTCATTATCGGCATTTCCTACGGGCCCAGCGCCTGTATTGTCGCGCTGGCCTTCACCTGCATTCCCATGTACGCAAGACTCGTGGAGAACAGCATCCTCGAAGTTCCCCTGGGGAAATTTGAAGCCGCCAAGGCCATGGGAAGCCGTACCGCGGCGATTGTATTCAAGGTGATGCTGCCCGAAGCCCTGCCGAATTTGATACGCAGTTTTACTGTCGCGGTAATCGCGGTGATCTCCACAACAGCGCTGGCCGGGTCTTTCGGCGCGGGAGGCCTGGGAGATGTGGCGGTACGTTACGGGTACCAGCGGTTTCGTGTGGACATGCTCATCGCCTCTGTGGCTTCCCTTATCGCTCTGGTGACTATTGTGCAAATAACAGGCAATAGCATCGCGAAGGGCATCCTCAAAAAGAGACATTTACTTTAGCGAATTTGGGCGTATGCCTGAATAAATTTTATCAGGAGGAAGTTTATGAAAAAACTTTCCGTAGTATTGACGCTGGTCATTGCAGCAATTGCCATTGCGGCAATTGGAACATTGGTTTGGTTTTTGCCGCGGGTAATTAAAGAGGGAAGCGCCAAGGCGGCGGACGATGGCGGCGGCGGGAGGACTCACCTGATCGTACAAGCCGACATTGTGCCCCACGCGGAACTGCTCGAGTTCATCAAGCCAAAACTGGCCGCGGAGGGTATTGACATCGAGATTAATACCAGAACGGACAGTTCCCTTGCCAATGAACAGGTGGACAAAGGGGAACTGGATGCCAACTTTTTTCAGCACGAACCCTACCTCAAGTCCATTGTCGCGGAACGCCGCTTCGACCTGACAAACGCGGGGAATATCCATGTGGAACCAATCGGCGCGTACTCGGATAAATACGCGAGCGTCGATCAGATTCCGCCCAGCGCGACCATCGCCATTCCAAATGACGCGACCAACGAATACCGGGCGCTCCGTATCCTGGAAAAGGCGGGCTTCATCACCCTGAAGCAGGGAACCGACGTGTATCAGACCACGGTAACCAACACCGTTGATCAGTACCTTAAACCGGTAACGTTACAGGAGTTGGATTCCGCCCTGATCCTCCGGGTACGGCAGGATTTTGACGTTTACATCACCAACACCAACAAGGTGCTGGAAGCGGGCCTGGACGCGACCAAGGCGCTGTTCCGCGAGGGCGCCGACTCGCCCTATGCGAACATCATCGCGGTAAAAAGCAGCCGGGTAAACGAACCTGCCATCAAAGCCCTGGTTTCCGCCCTGCGTTCAGAAGACGTGCGGACCTTTATTGAAGGTAAATACAAAGGCGCGGTTATCCCCGCTTTCTGAAGTCTCCCTTTTATCACTTGACTCAGCATCGGTATATTGCATAGTATATCGATGTTTTTAATATAAATTAGAGTATTCGCAAAATATCGGATTTTGCAAAAGAGAGGGATGATGAGCGAAATTAACTTACGGTCTTCAAGCGTACCGGTGCGGGAAATGCGGCTTGGTTCGATCACCGGTTATTCCGGTACCGCCCGGGATCTGGTAGGTAACGCGCGGCGGGGCTGCCTCCGGGAGAAAAACCGGTCCTTCAGCCAGTGCCTGGGCTGTTCCACTTCCAACGCGGCCTGTACGGTCATCCTGATACAGGACGCCGCCGTCATAAGCCACGGACCGGTGGGCTGCGCGGGCTGCCTCCACGAATTCGCCTTTACCTACCGGGTAAACGGGATACACCGGAACGTCCTCGCGCCGGCCCCGCGCCGGATATTCAGCACCAACATTGAGGAAAAGGATACGGTGTACGGCGGCAGCCGGAAACTTGCCGACGCCATCCGGGAAGTCCACCGCCGGGTAAAGCCCGCGGCTATCTTTATCATCACCACCTGCGCATCGGGCATCATCGGCGACGACGTGCAGGGGATCGCCGACGAGGCGGAGGAGGAGATAGGCATCCCCGTGGCGGCGATCTTCTGCGAAGGGTTCCGCTCCAAAATATGGACCTCCGGATTTGACGCGGGCTACCACGGGATCGCCCGGAAGCTCATCAAAAAAGCGGAGAAGAAGCAGGAGGACATGGTCAACATCATCAACTTCTGGGGGGCGGACTTTATCGGCGAATGGTTCAGGCGGCTGGGCCTGCGGGCCAACTACCTTACCCCCTTCGCAACGGTCGCCCAAATCGCCTCGTCCTCGGAGGCGGCGACAACCATGCAGGTCTGCGCCACTCTGGGCTCTTACCTGGGGGCAGCCCTGGAACAGGAATTCGGCGTACCGGAGATAAAGGTTTCGCCCCCCTACGGCATTATCCAGACCGAACGCTGGTTCAGGGAACTGGGGCGGCTGACAAACCGGGCCGAAGCAGTGGAGGCGTTTTTAAAGGAAGAGCGGGAACGCTGGCTGCCGGAGATAGAAGCGCTGCGGGAAAAACTCGCGGGAAAAACGGCCTATGTAACGGCCGGGGCTTCCCACGGCCACTCCCTCCTCGCCCTCCTGAAAGAACTGGGAATGCAGCCCCAGGGCGCGGCGATCTTCCACCACGATCCCCTCTACGACAACGGGGAAGTCGCCTCGGACACCCTGCAAAATGTGGTCAACGATTACGGCGACGTGCCCCGCTACAATGTGTGCAACAAACAGGAATTCGAACTGGTCAACATACTCAACCGCGTCCGGCCGGATATTCTCCTTGCCCGTCACGGCGGCATGACACTGTGGGGGGCAAAATTCGGCATACCATCGCTCCTCATCGGGGATGAACACTTCGGCATGGGATACCAGGGCCTAGTCCAGTACGGCAAACGCATCCTGGAAACCATGGAGAACGACGAGTTTGTGAAAAATTTTGAAAGGCACGCGATCAACCCCTACACCAAATGGTGGCTTGAACAGGATCCCTACACATTTTTGGGGGAGGGTAACGGAGGAGACTGCGATGCCGGAAATAATTGAGCAGCAGCGTTTTATGTGCGCCATCGGGGCGATGCAGACCGTGGTGGCGATTAAGCGCGCCCTCCCCATCCTCCATTCCGGGCCGGGCTGCGGAACCATGGTGGCGGGTTTCTTCGAGCGGTCCACCGGCTATTCCGGGGGAAACACCGCCCCCTGCACCAACTTTTCGGAAACCGATGTGGTTTTCGGCGGGGAAAAGAAACTGGAGGGGATCATCCGCCGTTCCTACCAGGTACTCAAAAGCGATTTACAGGTCGTGTTGACCGGCTGTACCTCCGCCATTGTGGGCGACGACGTTAATCAGGTCGTAAAAATTTTCAGCGCCGAGGGGAAACC
Organism: Treponema sp.; assembly: GCA_031283505.1. Next base: position 6,850 of record JAITBO010000336.1, read on the forward strand.
GATTGTGTTTGCCGATACGCCGGGCTTCAAGTGCACCAACTACGAAGCCCACAGCCTTGTGGTAAACGCCGTCATCGATCAGTACACGGATCGTTTCGCCCCCCATGACGCGCCCCGGGACCCCGCCCTGGTGAATGTCTTCGCGTCCATCCCCTACCAGGACCCCTTCTGGAAGGGCAATCTGGAGGAACTGAAACGCATCATTGAAGGCATAGGACTCAAGGTACAGGTACTGTTCGGCCCCCGCACGGAGGGCACGGAAGAATGGAAGGCCATTCCCCGGGCGAATTTTAACGTCCTCGTTTCACCCTGGTACGGCCTGGATATTGTCAGGCATCTGGAAGAAAAATACGATCAGCCCTGGTTTCAGTTTCCCTACCTTCCCATCGGGGGGAACGAGACAAGCCGCTTCCTGCGGGAACTGGCCGCCTTCGCCGGGGAGCGGGGGGCCGGCATCGACAGTAAAACTGTCGACGGATTCATCAAAAAGGAAGAAGCGGCATTTTATGAGGAGATCGATAACCTCGCGACCTTCCTCCTGGAATTCCGCTACGGGCTTCCCGGCTTTGTGCATATACTCCACGATTCAGGCTATGTGCTGGGCATGGCAAAATTCCTGCTCCACGAAACCGGCATTGTCCCCAAAGAACTGTTTATCACCGACAAAACGCCGGAGCAGTATCAGGAGGCAATCCTGAACATTGCCGGGGGTATTTCCCCAAAGCGAAACATCCCGCTTTACTTTTACAGCGACGCGGGGCTGGCAAGGGAAATAATTCTGGGCGCGGAACACGAGGGGCGGGGACTCATCATCGGGAGCGGCTGGGACAAGGAAACGGCTGCGGAAAAAAAGTACGATTTCCTTTCGGCCGCCCTCCCCTCCCCCTACCGCCTGGTGATGACCACGGGCTATGCGGGATACCGGGGAGGGCTGCGCCTCATCGAAGATATTTACAACCAGGCCCTGGGAACCTACCGCTAAGGAAGATACATGAATAAACAATTAACCCATATCGCAAACCAACACCCCTGTTTTGCCGCGGCCGGTTCGGGAGAAGCAACAACAACCCACGGCAGAATCCACCTGCCGGTAAGCCCGGTCTGCAATATCCAGTGCCGGTTTTGTAAACGCAGTTTTAACAAGACCGAAAACCGGCCCGGGGTAACGGCGGCCATCCTCAAGCCGGAAGCGGCCGTAACCCTGGTACGGGGCGCACTCAAACTCTGCCCGGAAATTTCCGTGGCGGGCATCGCCGGCCCCGGCGACACCCTGGCGACCCCCCACGCCCTGGAAACCTTCCGGCACATACACCGGGAATTCCCCCGCCTCATCAAATGCCTCAGCACCAACGGGCTCCTCCTGGAAGGGTACGCGGAAGATCTCTTTTTGGCGGGAGTCCGGACCATAACGGTAACGGTAAACGCCGTGGACCCGGTCATACTGGACAGGATCTGTTCCCATGTCATCCTCGACGGCAAGGTACACGAAGGGATAGAAGGCACGGCCATTTTAATTGAGGCCCAAAAGCGGGGTATCAAAAAAGCCGCGGAAACGGGAATGCTGATCAAGATCAACATCGTCCTCGTTCCGCCGATCAACGGCGAACATATCGCTGAAATTGCCCGGACGGTAAAAGAACTGGGCGCGGGCATCATCAACATCATCCCCCTTATACCCCAGCATGAATTCGCCGGGTTCAGCGCGCCCGACTGCATAGAACTTTCCCTTGCCAGAAAAGAGGCCGAAGCCTTTCTGCCGGTTTTCCGCCACTGCCAACACTGCCGGGCCGACGCCTGCGGCCTTCTCGGTAAAGAGGACTTCGCCTCCCGCCTGTCGGAACTGCTCCCGGAGGAACTCCGGAACGGCGCGTACCGGGAAGTGGAACAGACCTTTTCGCACGGATAGGAGGCGCGGC
>JAITBO010000404.1 GCA_031283505.1 Treponema sp.
TTTTTTCCGGGTAAAAAATTTCCAGTCCACCTTAACCGGCTGTTTCCCCGCAAGGCGATTAGTAGAGGCTCTGTTCAACCCGTTCCCGTTCCAGCCTGATGTTGAGATTTTCGTTGTCCAGACTTTGGGCGTATTCCAGGACTCTGAGGCTTTCGCGCTCCCGGCCCAGGGCGCGGAGGCAATGGGCTATACGGAATTGTATTTTCGCGGCAGTTGTCTTTTCCCATACTATAGCGGCGGCTGTTTCATAACTTTCCAGAGCCGCCGTGTAGGATCGCTTTGCCTCCAGGAGCCGGCCAAGATTGGCGTGTATCTCCCAGGAAACGCCCGCAGCCGGGGCGGTAGTTAGGGCCGTAAGTATCCTTTCCGCCTCGTCAAGCCGTCCCTGCCTAACGTATTCCAGGGCTCGTTGCAGGTCCAGCCAGGAACCGGTAAAACCGTTCCGTTCCGCAGCGCGGAGCAGGGGCGGAAGTTCGGAGTACCGCCGTTGAAGGACAAAGTAGTAACCGGCCCATTGGTAGATCGCTTCGGTTTCGGGATGGCGGTTGATGAGCAGCCAAGTTTCCGGAACCGTCCGGTCTATAGACCAGCCTTCCCGGTGGCGGCGAAGGAGTTCCAGATCCGCCAGGGCTTCACGACCCGGCAGGGAGGAATCTTCCAGGATGGCTATGGCCCTTGAGGCGGGGAGGAGCCGTGTGTAGCGGATCACGCCGAAAAGGTGTTCCCTGTCCAGGGTAAGGAGACGTTCCAGGACGGCGGCCCCCTCGTCCGCACCCTTGGCGGAAGCGGCCAGGTTGTAGAGACTGCGTATGCGGATGTCCCTCTCTGTGGAAAAGCCGCCGGACACCCTGCCTGAGTCCGGCAGATCCGGGGCGGCAAGAACGATCCAGAGGCCCCGTGCGGCATTTGCGTGTCCGGCAAGAACCAGGGCGTCCGCCTGGCGAGCAATGCTCCGGTCATCGCCGAAACGGGCAAAGAGTTCCGCCGCTTGTCCGGGGTCGCCGAAATCGTAGAGCAATTCCGCCCTAAGACGCGGGACCGCCCCGGCGTTTCCACCTTTCGCCGATTGTTCGAGCAGGGGGCCAAGGCGTTCCAAGGCTCCCGGCGCGTCGTTTTTTAAGACGGCGAGAATGGCGGCGTCCAGTACCAGGGATTCCCGGCTCCGTAACCGCCGGTGTTCCGCCGCCGCCCGAAGGAGCGCCTCCCCGCCGGGGACGGTCAAGGCTTGGCCGGGGTTAGCCATGCTGCCGGAAAGGACGCAGGCGCTCAGGGCAGCCGACGCAAGGCGGGGATCTCCGCCAATGACGGCGGCGTACTCTCTTACCCTTTCGGCGATTACCCCCGAAAGGGGCGGGGAAACGCCGGCATTTTCCCTCATGACAGCACGAGTCACCGCTTCGGCGGCAAGAGCGGCCAGAGGCCCGGAATGAGGAAAGGAGACGGCTATCCGCTCTGCGGAAGTCCGGTAGGCGGCCAAGGCTGCGTTGTTCCCGGACCAGGAGCGGCCTGCGGCGGAACCTGCGCTGCCTGCGGCCAAAGCCCTCCGCCTTTTGAGGACCGAAAGATGGGATTCCACCCCCAAGGCGTTTTTTTCAAGTTCGTCCAGAAGGTGTATCAGCCTTTCGGTATCTCCAGGCCCGGCGCTGGGGAGACTTCCCGCAACCCTGTCATAATCCCCCAGTTTGCGGACAAAGGCGCCTTCTTCAACGATGTCCCTGGGCGGAGAAAGGCTCCGGCCCGAATACTTGATAAGGGCGGCCAAGGCCCCCCCGGTTATCAGGGTGATGACAACCCCGGCAAGGCAGGTTTGCAGTAAAAGCCTTTGCAGGGAAAGCCGCCCCCATAGGGGAGGCCGGGAAACGGTTGTTTTGTTTTTTTGTGTGCGGAAAGAGGAGGCCACGTTCGCCTCTAGGGTTTGGAAACGTCAAGACGTTCGCTTTGGAGTGTTTTGCGTATGCCGTCCAGGACACCGTTGATAAACCGAAAAGAATCATCGGCCCCGTATTCTTTGGAAATGCCTATAGCTTCGTCGATTACGATGGAAGCGGGAACATCATTTTGATACATAAGGGTATAGACGCTCATTCGGAGGATGGCCAGATCCACCCGGTTGATTCGGGAAATGTCCCAATTTTTAAGATGCGCCTGTATCATGGCGTCCACTTTTTTTCTGTTCTCTATCGTCCCGGCTATAAGAAGCCGGGAAAAAGCCGCAGTTTCTTCATCCAGCTTTTCCCGCTTGTCCTCCAGCCAGGAAAAGTCCATCAAATTTTCGGAAATCGCGGCGTCTTTCTCCCCGCCGGAGGCCTCCCAGGAGTAGAGAGCCTGGAAGGCAAGTATTCGGCCTTTTCTCCGGGACGCCATATTACCAGTTCAGATTGTTTTCGTAAATCTTGATGAGCGTTGCCTGCTTCCTCAGTTCTTCAATCAGTTCCTGGCTGGCCTGCATAAGACCTTCCTGTTCCAGCCGCGTCCCGATATACTGCCTCAGAGTCATCTGGCTGCCCGGTTGGGCTATCTCATCCAGATTTAGAGGTTTCATTTCGTATGTTTCGGTTACTTTGATGATGAAGAAGCCTCGGGGAGTTTCGATCAGCCGGGAAACTTCCCCTTGCTTCAGACTGAAAGCCGCTTCAAGAAGTTCCGTTCCCACCACCTGCTGGCTCTGGGGATTCCGCGGGAGGTACCCGAAGTCTCCGCCCTGATAACCGGAATTCGGGGCCTGGGCTTTTAGGGCGGTCTCATCGAATTTCGCCGGATTGGACCCGATTTCCCGGGCCAGCCGTTCCGCCATTTCTTTCGCCTTGGTCCTTGCGGCGGCATCGCCCCCGGAAGAAACCTGGATCATGGAAATACGCACCGTTTCTGGCCTGATAAACTGGGCCTTGTTGAGGTTGTAGGCATTGAGGATTTCATCTTCTGTGGGAGGCTTAACCGGCTTCTTGGTCATAAGGTACTTTTCGATGGTAGCCTGGTTGCGGTATTGCTGTTTATACGCATTCATCTCCAATCCCGTCTGATTCCGTATTTCAACCGCCAATTCCGCATCAGAAAGCGGACGCCCGTAGGTTTGAAGCGCACCGGCCCGTATCGCCTGGGTTACTTCGTTTTCCGTCACGGTGAGCTTATCATGTTCAGCCGCCTGGAGAACAAGCTTTTGGTTGATGAGTTCGTTCAGTACCTGTTTGCGTTCATCAGCCGTCAATTTTCTCCGGTACTGGGCTTCCAGTTGATCCACCAGAGGTTTGAGCTGGCTAACCGGAATAGGTTCGGTCCGGAACAACTGTATCTCCGCAATAGGTTGTAAATTGAGTTGGGCGGACAAAAAAGCCCAGGGAAAGACGTTGAGACAAATAAATAGAAAAAACCGCTTCATATTCATACCTTTACTATATGACAAAGTAACAATTTTGGCTATTCCAGTGTTACACCGGACATTAGGCCCTGCCGGTTACCCGGCGGGTTCCAGCGCCGCCCGTATGCGCCTGACCCCCGCAGAGGAGGACTGCTCTTTCTGAATGACAAATTTCCCCAGCGTCCCGGTATGTTCCACATGGGGCCCGCCGCAGACTTCCTTGGAGAAGAAGTCCACAGACGATGTTCCCACCGTGTAGACTTTTACCTGGTTTTCGTACTTTTCCCCAAAAAGGGCTATGGCTCCGGTGGCTATGGCGGCCTCCAGACTCATCACCTCCATAGTGACCGGGAGATTCCGGGCAATGACATCATTCACGATGTCCTGGACCCTGGCGATTTCTTCAGCTGTCATGGGAGCGCTGTGAGAAAAGTCAAAACGCATCCGTTCCGCCGTGATATTGGACCCTTTCTGGGCCACATGATCCCCCAGAACCATACGCAGGGCCTTGTGGAGCAGGTGGGTGGCGGTATGGTACTTGGTGGCGATTTCCCCATGATCCACAAGGCCGCCCTTAAAAGTCCCGCCCCCCTGGGACCGGGAAAGCTCCTGGTGCTTTTTAAAGGCCGCATCGAACTCCTCCCGGTTCACGGTCATCCCGTGTTCCGCCGCCAGCTCCTCCGTAAGCTCAATGGGAAAGCCGTAAGTATCGTAAAGCTTAAAAGCCAGGCGGCCCGGTATGATCTTACGGGGATCTTTTAGAAGATTGGGCAGGAGCTTTTCGAACTCATGCTCTCCCTTTTCCAGGGTTTCCCGGAATTTTTTTTCCTCATTATCGAGTTCTTTTATTATGTATTGCCGGTTTTTTTCCAGTTCAGAATAGGGGCCGCCGAATTGCCCCACTACTACTCCGGCGATGGGGGAAAGCACCTCTCCGGTGATGCCGAGCTTGCGGCCATGGCGCACCGCCCGGCGTATGAGCCTGCGCAGCACATACCCGGCCCCCACATTGGAGGGACTTACCGCCTTGGGGTCCCCCAGGATGAACGTGGAGGAACGCACATGATCGCAGATGATCCTCACCGAACGGTCCTTGTCAAGATCGGCGCCGTAGGTATAGGCCGCCGCGTGTTCCACCGCTTCCCGTATGGCGGCAAAGATCTCCGTATCGTAAACCGATGACTTGCCGTTAAGGACGGTGACAGTTCTTTCAATGCCCATACCGGTATCCACGCACGTACGGGTCAAGGGTTCATAGGAACCGCCGGCCTTTTTGTTGTACTGCATAAACACGTCGTTCCAGATTTCGAGCCACTTGCCGCAGGAACAGCCGGGTTTGCAGTCCGGGCCGCAGGGCGCGTCCCCCACATAGTAGAACATCTCCGAGTCCGGGCCGCAGGGACCGGTGGTTCCCGCCGGACCCCACCAGTTGTCCTCCCGAGGCAGGTAGGCGATACGGTTTTCCGGAATGCCCAGGGACTTCCACACCGCCGCGGACTCTTCGTCCCGGGGAACCGTGTCATCCCCCCGAAAAACCGTGACCCCCAGCTTCTCCAGCGGGATTCCCAGCCATTCCGGGGAGGTGAGGAACTCGAAACTCATCCTGATGGCCCCGTCCTTAAAATAATCCCCCAAAGACCAGTTTCCCAGCATCTCAAAAAAGGTAAGATGGCTCGCGTCTCCCACAGAATCAATATCCCCCGTGCGTATACATTTTTGGTAATCCACAAGACGTTTTCCGGCAGGATGTTCCTCTCCCAAAAGATAGGGAACCAGGGGGTGCATCCCGGCGGTGGTGAAAAGTACCGTAGGATCGTTGTCGGGTAGCAAAGACTTACCCTGAATCTGGGCGTGGCCTTTAGACTTGAAAAATTCGACGTACTTGGTTCTAAGTTCGTGGGCGTTCATAGGGATAGAGTAGGGCAGCGGAGGGCTCTCGTCAATAGGCCGCGTTGCCTCATTTTGAAAAAGTAACCCAAATCAAGGCAGACTATCCGGAGCTAATAGTTCCCGATGGTCAAAATGGGGGTATCCATGAGCGCAAAGCGAAACGTCATCGCCGGATA
>JAITBO010000317.1 GCA_031283505.1 Treponema sp.
CCGAAGACGGTAAAAATCGCCTTTGCCCTCATAGAACCCTCTTTTTTGGGATATTGCTGTCATAACTGCGCACATCCCAAATTCATAAAGTTTAGGTTACACGGAATAAGCAACGCTAATTCCTTATGGGACAAAGACTTACACCATTTTACAAAGCCGTGGTATCATACCCCGGTTTGAACTTTCGCACTACAGGACTGTATGCGCTTCGCCGATGAAACGGCTCGGTCTCCGCAACGACCAGGTTATTCCGTTGCGCTCCATTCCCACACCATTGCTCCGGCACATTTTGTCCGCCCTGCAAATGCTACGTATTTGCTTACTCGCCCTGCAAAACCGTCGGAACGACAAACGCAGTAAACGGGAAGTTCTGGAAATGGTAGAAAAAATACTGGAATTTATTGCCGGCAACAACCCGGAGATTCATCTTAGAAATTCATCTCCGAGTGAATCTCAGAGATATATGCCCAGGGCGGTTCCCGCAAGAACGACAAGGGGTACGATTTCGTTTATCGAATAACTGGCGATGCGTATATGCCGCTCACCGCCTCTCAGGGCAATACAGTGTTCCGCCACAAGGAGGACAGCGGCGATCCCCGCTCCCGCGAAGTACCAGGGCGAAAGGCGCCAGAAGCGGGGCACCAGGAAAAGGGCCCCCAGAGCTCCTAAATGGGAAAGGACCGCGATAACCCGCCCCCCCAAAAGGCCGAAACGGGCAGGAACGGAGTAGAGCCCTTCCCGGCGGTCAAAATCAATATCCTGGAGGGCGTAGATGATGTCGAAACCGGCCACCCAAAGGGCGTGAGCCGCCGCCAGCACAAAGTACCGCAAGGCAAAACGCCCCGTAAGGCCGATGAATGAACCCATGACCGCCGTAGAACAGGCAAGGCCCAGCCAGTAATGGCAAAGCCAGGTAAACCGCTTGCTGAAAGAATAACCCCCGATAAGGAAGCCCGCCAGAGGCAGGAGGATCACGCAGAGGGGATTGAGCAGCGCCGCCACGGCAACAAGGATGAGGATCATCAAAAAGCTGAAGATGAGCAGGGCCTTTTTGGAAAGGAGACGGCGGGGCAGATGGCGGCCTGCGGTACGGGGATTTTTTTCGTCCACCTCCGCGTCTATCACCCGGTTCAAAGCGTTGGCGGCGTTCCGTCCGGCGGCGGCGGCCAGGAGTATGAGGACGACCTTTTTAAGGGGCGGATGTCCCCCGGTTTCAAGAAGAATCGCCGCTGCCGCGAAGGGAAGGGAAAAAAGGGTATGCCGGAAGATCACGGCCTCTCCTATTAGCCGGAGCTTTTCTCCGATGAGGCGGATATTTTCCAGGACGTTAAAAGCCATATTCCTTCCAGCGCCGGCTTACCAGTTCCTCCACCGCTCTGTCCATTACCAGGGGATCGGGCCAGGGCCGGGTATGCCCCTCGCCGCCTTCCTTGCGGGTTGCGTCAATACCTACTCTGGTTCCGTACCGGGGAAGGGGAGAAGAATGATCCAAAGCGTCCAGGGGGCCTTCGCTGAAAACAATGTCCCGTTTGCCGTCCACGTTATTGAAGGCCCTCCAGGCTACCTCGGAACTGTTATGAGGATTCACCTCCTCGTCCACCGCGATAATGCATTTGGTATACATCATCTGGCCCATGCCCCAGAGGAAATTCATCACCTTTCGGACCTGGCCGGGAAAACGCTTCCGCACCGACACGATGACACAGTTGTGAAAGACCCCTTCAAACGGCATGGCCAAGTCCGCGATTTCGGGACAGAGCTGCTTGAGGAAAGGCAGAAAGAGGCGTTCCGTGGCTTTGGCCATCCAGCAGTCCTCCTTGGGGGGGACGCCCACAATGGTAGCGGGGTAGACGGGATTCTTCCGCCTGGTAACGCGCTGAAGGTGAAAGACCGGATACTCGTCGGGCAGAGAATAAAACCCCGTATGATCCCCAAAAGGCCCTTCGATGCGGCTTTCCGCCGGATCAACATACCCTTCGAGCACAAATTCCGCGTCCGCGGGAACCAGAAGATCGCTCAGGGTGGCCTTGCAGACCTCCGCGCCCTTGCCTCTGAGGAACCCCGCAAAGAGGATCTCCCAAACCCCTTCGGGAAGGGGAGCGGTGGCGGCGTATATCACCGCCGGATCGCAACCCAGAGCAACCGCCACGGGCATGACCTCGCCGCGTTCCTGGTATTTCTGAAAGAAATGCGCCCCATCCTTGTGGAGATGCCAGTGCATTCCCGCCGTGCGGTTGTCATACACCTGCATACGGTACATCCCCATGTTCCGCCTGCCCGTTTCCGGGTCTTCGGTACAAACCAGGGGAAGGGTAAGAAAGGGCCCTCCGTCTTCGGGCCAGCAGGTAAGGACCGGAAGGCTGTCGAAACCCGCCGCATCATCGATCACCTCCTGACAAAGGGGATGGGATTTTTTCCGGGGGATAAGGCTCAAGGCGGCGGGCAGCCGGGGAAACGCCTGGGGAATAGCCGTAAAGGGGTTGAAGTCCCTGGCCACAGACCAAGCCCAGGCTATAAGATCGCCGATTTCCCGGGCCTTGGCGTCCAGACTTTCGGCGTTCAGGGCCATGGCCATACGCCGCTCGCTGCCCATAAGGTTTATCGCCAAGGGATAGGCGGACCCCCTGACCTGTTCAAAAAAGAGGGCGGGCCCCCCCTCCCCCATTACCCGGCCAGCAATAGCGGAGATCTCCAGATGGGATTCTACCGGAACGGCGATCCGCTTGAGTTCTCCCGCCTTTTCCAGGGTGGCGATAAAATCTTGCAAGTTTTGGTAAGCCATAAAAACACTATAAAAAAATATTCAGTCAGACACAATCCGGTAGCTTTCATCGGTAAGAATAAAACCGGCCCCTCCGCAGAGACGTATGCTTCTGTCCTCAAAGATGAAGACCGCCCCTACCCGTTCAAGGGATTCAACCAGGGCCTTCCCCTTTTCGTAACCCAGGACAAACACCGCGGTGGAAAGGGCGTCGGCATCGGCGGAACGACGGGTAACAATGGTGACCGATAAAAGGCCGTTCCGCGCCGGGTAACCATCGGCGGGAGAAAGGATGTGGTGGTAGCGCTCTCCGGCGGCTTCAAAAAACCGCTCGTATACCCCGGAGGTAACCACGGTTTGATCCCGGATTTCCATGATCCCGATATAGGAACCCCGGCTGTCCAGGGGATTCTGAATCCCCACCTTCCAGAGACTGTGGTCCCGCTTTTCGCCATAAGTCAGGATATTCCCCCCCAGGTCGATAATCGCCCGCTTAATCCGGTGTTTTTTGAGGATCTTCGCCGCCTCGTCCGCAGCATAACCCTTGGCGATAGCCCCCAGATCCAGGGCCATGCCGGGCCGCTTGAGGAAAACCGTGAGCCCTTCCCGGTCAACCTCAACATCCTGCCAGTTTACCAGAGGAAGCAGGGCGTCAATCTCTTCCCGGGACGGCAGGCGGGGTTCCTCCCCTCCTATACCCCAGAGAGAAACCAGGGGGCCGATGGCAGGATCAAAGGCCCCCCCGGAACGTTCCGCGTAACGGAGCGCCAGTTCTATCACCTCAAAGACATCGGGATGAACCTCCACCGGCCCTATCCCCGCATTGACATTGATCCGGTCCAACTCCGTTCCCGGCAGGGTAACGCTCATCCGGCCTTCTATCTCCCGGAACCTGGCGAATATCTCCCGGTAAACCTCGTCCTTCCCCTGATCGTAGAGATTGACGGTGCAAACGGTCCCCAGGGCAAACTCCGCCTGGGAAGGCGGCCCCTTCCGGCATCCCGTCAGGACGGTTCCGGCCAGAACAATAAGGGCGCAAAACAAAAGGTATCGGACTTTCAGCATAATTTTCGACAATTCTACCGTAATTATCTCCGTCCGTCCACCAGGCGCCCGCTTTTTCCGCCTGCCCCCCTTCCCCCGGTGCATTACCGTGCAGAGGGTCTCTTAGCTACGCTTAAGAGGGTCTCTTAGCTACGGTTAAGAGGGGTTCTTAACTACGGTTAAGAGGGTCTCTTAACTATGGTTAAGAGGGGTTCTCTCTTATGGGTTAGAGGGTCTCTCACCGTAAGGGAACGGCGGCTTCCCTGGTAACGGGAATGGGGCAGGATTACCGGGAGACGCCGGATGTGATAGCGATAAACATGGCGGAACCTGTCCCAAAACTAATCGACAAAACCGCAAATTTCATGGAGAAAGGTATACAGGCAGCCGCCGTCAGAATGAAAATGCGCGGGATGCCCATCGGCCAAATTGCGGAATATACCGGGCTTTCCATTGAGGAGACAGGGCAGATTTAAGGATTCATTCACGGCCTGATTCTCGCCCTTCCCCCCCTCATTCTATGCGTTTATCCTGACCGGCGCCGGACTTGTGTTATACAATAAAGTATGGTAAATTCCAAAACATCTAAATTAAACGCACTTTTTTAAGGAGAATTCAATGATGACGAAGAAATTGTTGATCGCAATGGCCGCAGTTGCCGCAATAAGCCTGTTATTGGCGGCCTGTTTTATTGAGTCCGATCCGGATGACGTACCCGATGGTCCTCCTATGGGAAGCTACAGCGGAACGGATGAAGGTAGTGCCTATGGCCATTTTGCTGATGTTAAAGTAACCCTTACTCTGACAAACGGGTATATTACTGATGTAATTATTAATGCCCAGCAGGATGAAAATAGCTATGGTAAAACGCCTATCGGAATAGCACGTATCTTTATAACAAAAGCTAATTCAGTGGAGATAGACACCGTATCCGGCGCTACTGAAACCTCTGAGGCTATTAGAAAGGCCGGCAGAATAGCGCTTTACAAAATTACCAACGGTGTATTCGGTAGCGAGAAAGGCGACAAATAACCCTTTTTTATCGGAACGGTAAATTTCGTTGATAAAAATGACTGCTTATGCGGGATACTGTAACCTGAGCCTGTCCCAAAACTAATTGACTGTGCGCTAACGCGCGCGGTTTTGGGACAGGCTCTTGCAGTTTTTCAGGCTTTCAGCCTGCGAACCGAAGGTTTGAAAAAACCGCAAATTTCAAAGTTGCTTTTCCAAAACTTCAGTTTTGGAAAAGCCTCACCTGTTATTTCTTTAAGAGAAATTATGAAAACACAAAGATTGTTCTTTGTTTTGGCAATTACAGCTCTTGCCCTGATTGCGGCCTGCGCTACGTCAAGGGATGCTTCCGGGACCAAAGGTAACCTGACTCCCGGAACATACGAGGCAAAGGCCTCAGGGTATCAGACAACCGGGTATACCGTTTCGGTAACAGTGGACAAGACCAGGATAGCCGCTATCACCTATGACGGCCTTAACGACAGCGCCTTTTTGGGGAGCGCGGCGGTTCCGGTCCTGATAGAACGGATGTTGGCGGATCAGACTTCCGGGGTACGGTATCAGCGGGGCGACGATAACCAGCGCCGGTTTTAAAGCGGCGGTCACCGCCGCGCTGACCCAGGCCGGAGCCGGGGCGTCTTCGCCCTTTGTCAATCCGCCGAAAGCGCCTGTTAAATCAGATAAAACGGAGACTGTTGATGTGCTTGTGATCGGCGGCGGCGCGGCAGGTTTTAGCGCCGCCGTTGAAGCCAAGGCAGCGGATCCTGCGGCCACGGTAGTCCTGATTGAAAAGCAGGATTTTGCAGGCGGTTCCAGCATTCTGTCTGCGGGTATTATTTATGCGGCAATAGATCAACAGGACAAAGCCGTAATGAAGCAGTATTACATGGATAGGGCTCAGGATTATGCGGACGAGGCGTTACTGCAATATTTTGCTGATCATTCCGGAGAAACCGTGCCCTGGCTTGGCGAAAGCCACTTCATTCCTTTCCCTCCCGACGGTTCCGCCGGTACCGCTCTTGAACCCCGGGCAAAAGAAGAAGTTCCTTCCATACCTTTTAGAATTCCCGGCAGCTTTTGAATGTCCCCGGACGGTATGTCTTCTATCTTTTCTACTGTTGTTACCAAAAATATTTTTCTGTCCCGGCCATATCAATTCTTTCAGGGCCTTTAAGGACTATGCCATCAGGATTGTAAAAATTAAATACTTTCCCCCTGCGGCAGTTTCTGTATCATTCGATCCCTCAGGCATGACGCCTCCTTAATTCTTTAGGTTAAGTAGAGTCTGTCCACAAAGTCGGTTACTTTGTGGACAGACCTTGCATTTTCTCACCTAAAGGTTACGAAAATGCAGATTTTAAGGTAGTCTGTCCATAATGTGTCTACATTATGGACAGACTC
>JAITBO010000419.1 GCA_031283505.1 Treponema sp.
CCCGCCCCTTGGGGCGCTTCCTACTGGGGGTGCGGGGGATGTGTTCCCCCGCATACACAAAGATTTCACGGAGAAATCTTCGATACCCCGCCGCTCTGCGGCGGGGAGGTTCATTTTAGCGGATAGCCCGGTCCGGCGCTTGCGCCGGATGCGCCCGAATTTCATAAATAGAGTTATTCAGAAACTAAAGTTTCTGAATAAATTCCACTGAAAAACAGCAAAATACGGAGCATTTTGTCTGGATTTGTTCGATAGCCAACCGGGTTATCAAACAAGTTCAATGACGATCGTTGCATAGCTTCCTTCAATCATGTATTATGATTCCGTTAATTCATGCGGATAAGATTCCTCCGGGTAATTCTTTTATGGCGGAAAAGTCCCAATCAACAACCTCGTCCTGAAGGGCGGGGTATGTTGTTCTCATAAGGTATTTGTATTCGGGGTTTAATACCTTTTTTGAACCGCCCTGAAGGGCGGGGTATTAAGCCCCTCAGCTCGAATAAAGGCGGTTGGAAATGAAAGCGGTTGAACTGGAAAAGGCCTATGCCCCTAAAAGTTTTGAAGACAGAATCTATAACCAATGGAAAGAAAGCGGGGCTTTTAAGCCTAAGGAAGGAACGGGCAATCCCTATGTGATCGTTATCCCGCCTCCCAATGTCACCGGGGTCCTGCATCTGGGCCACGGACTCAATATCACTCTCCAGGACATTGTTATCCGTTTCCACCGTATGCGGGGGGAGCCTGTTCTTTGGCTTCCGGGCACGGATCACGCGGGGATAGCCACCCAGAATGTGGTGGAGAAGAAACTCAAGGAAAAGGGTATAAGCCGCCATGATCTGGGGCGGGAAAAGTTTGTGGAGGAGACCTGGAAAGTCAAGCGCGAGCATCACGCCATTATTTCCAGGCAGTTGGCCCGGATTGGGGCCAGCGTGGATTGGTCGCGGGAACGGTTCACCCTGGACGAGGGACTTTCCCGGGCGGTGCGGGAGGTGTTCGTCACCCTCTATGAGCGGGATCTCCTGTACAAGGGGAATTACCTGGTCAACTGGTGTTGTTCCTGCGGTACGGCCCTGTCGGACGACGAGGTGGACCACGAGGAAAGGGCCGGGAAGATGTATCACCTCCGCTACCCATGTGTTGACGGGGATGGTTCTGTGGAGATAGCTACCACCCGGCCCGAGACCCTCCTGGGGGATACGGCGGTGGCCGTCCATCCCGAGGATCCCCGTTATGCGGCTCTCCTGGGCCGGGAACTGGTCCTTCCTCTGACGGGCAGAAACATCCCCGTGATAGCTGACACTTACGTGGACAGGGAATTCGGTACCGGGGCGGTGAAGATAACCCCTGCCCACGATCCCAATGACTGGGAAGTAGCCAAGCGCCACGATCTCCCGGTGATAAGCATACTTCGCCCTGACGGAAGGCTCAACGACGCGGCGCCGGAAAAGTACCGGGACCTTACGGTGGCGGAGGCCCGGGAAGCGGTTCTTGCGGACCTCAAGGCCGGGGGCTTTTACATTAAAGAAGAAGAAATCACCCATGCGGTGGGCCACTGTTACCGATGCCATACGGTGATAGAGCCATTCCTCTCTGAACAATGGTTTGTCAGGATGAAGCCCCTGGCGGATAAAGCATTGGCGGCCTGGCGCGGGGGGGACATCATCTTCTATCCCCGGAAGTGGGAGAATACCTATCAGCATTGGCTTGAAAATATACGGGACTGGTGCGTGAGCCGCCAGCTTTGGTGGGGCCACCGTATTCCTGCCTGGTACTGCAAAAAATGCGACAAAACCTCGGTCTCCCGGACGGACCTTGCCGTCTGCCCTCACTGCGGTTCCGCCGAAATAGAGCAGGACCCGGACGTGCTGGACACCTGGTTTTCAAGCTGGCTCTGGCCTTTCAGTACCCTGGGCTGGCCGGAGACTTTGCCTAACGGCGAACTCCTGGGCGGGGAGGGGGGTAGCGACTTTCAGCGCTTTTACCCCACCACCGCGCTGGTGACGGCTTACGACATCATCTTCTTCTGGGTTTCCAGGATGATCATGGCTGGGCTGGAGTTTACCGGCAAAGCTCCCTTCCGGGACATTTACATACATGGCCTCATCAGGGACAAACAGGGAAGGAAGATGAGTAAAAGCCTGGGGAATGGTCTCGATCCCCTTCAACTAGTGGATGAATACGGCGCGGATGCCCTCAAATTCACCCTCGCCTTCATGTGCGCCCAGGGCCAGGACATTCTGATAGATGAAGGGTCCTTCAAGCTGGGGTCCAAATTCGCCAACAAGGTCTGGAACGCCGCCCGCTTCATCCTGATGAATCTGGAAGGCCGGAATGTGGTAAAGGACCCCTCTCTGCTGCCGGTGGATAGATGGATACGATCCCGGCTGGGGACCGCCGCCAGAGCAATCACCGGGGCTTTTCTGTCCTACCGTTACAATGACGCCGCCCAGATCGCTTACGAATACTTTTGGAGCGACTTCTGCGACTGGTACGTGGAAGCTGCCAAGCTTTCCATGAGGGAGGGGGATGACGCCGAAAAAGACAGGGCCGCCACGGTGCTTCTAGAGGTCCTTGCCGAATCTTTACGGCTTCTGCATCCCCTTCTCCCCTTTGTGACCGAGGAGATCTACGGGAAGCTCCCCTATAAAGGCGCGGACGGAGATGCGGGGCTCCTCATCAATGCCCCCTATCCTGAGTATGATGAGTGCCGGGCCGACCCCCGGGCTGAGGCGGACTTCGCCTTTATTCAGGAACTCGTTACCCTTGTGCGGACTTTACGAAGCGAATGTACCCTGACACCCGACAAGAAGGTGCGGGTTTTGGTCCGTACCGCCGGCGCGGACCGGGCGGCCTTCCTCAGGGAGAACGCCGGTCTTGTAAAGCTCCTTGCGGGAATGGGGGAGCTTGAGGTAGAGGGGGGAGGGCCTGAATTCGCTGCAAAGTCGGTTGTGGAAGGAGACATCGCACGGCGGCAGGGTTCCATCGGCCTGGTGGGATCGGGTTTTGAGGCTTTTGTGTTCATCGCCGGGGCGGTGGATCTGGCCTTTTTGAAACAGAAATTTGCCAAAGACCTGGCCAAAGATAGTAAATTTATTACAGGCTTGCAGACAAAGCTGTCCAATGAAAACTTTCTTAAGAACGCCCCGCCTGAACTGGCGGCGCAGGAAAGGGTAAAGCTGGAAGAGGCCTTGAAACGGACTGCAAAGCTGGAATCCTATATTAAGGATTTGCTGTAGGAGATCGCCGGGATGACTACCGAGGAGATGCTTCGCCTCAAAGGAACCCATCTGGCGCCGTATATCCAGTTGGCCACCGCCTTGATCGGGAAAATCCGGGAAGGGGGCGGCAATATGTTCCGGCACCAGTTGGATACCATGGCGACCCTGATAGACTACGGGTACATTGATTCGATTATCCTCAAGGCGGCCATTGTCCATGATCTGATCGAGGATATTCCCGGCTTCAACCACAACCTCCTTCTGTCAATAGACTACGAAAGCCCCGCCGTCTACGATCTGGTTCTGGAGGTGACCCGGTATTCCGAAGAAACCAAAGGTGAATTCCTCAGCCGTGTAAAAGAAACCGGCTCCCGGTACGCCAAGATACTCAAGGTGGCGGACCGTATCTCCAACATGATCTCTTTGGGCTTTGTTATCGATCCCAAATTCATAAGCCGTTACACCGAAGAAACGGTCCGGTACGTTTTCCCCATCGCCGAAGAAGTTGACAAGGCCATGCTTGCGGAGCTTCAGTCCCTGGTGGAATCCCGCAGGAAGTATGTGTCAGCCCTGGTCTAGTATTCCGGCACGATTAAATCTGTGGATTTGGGCGCATCCGGCGCACGCGCCGGACCGGGCTATCCGCTCCAATTCCTCGTGCTTTTAGGCGGAACGCCTGTAGGCGTTCCGCCTAAAAGCCCTGTGGGATTTCCGCTTCTATCCCTTGCGCTTTGCTGTGCGATACGATCTCCTGCCAGGCAACAAACCATATTTTCATAGTTGTCGGGATACTAGCAGGTTGGCAAGACTAAAAAGAGTGGTATAAAATACCCTTACTCAGGGGAGGGTATTAGAGATGAGAGGAAAGACCTATCGGGTACATTTGACTGAGGATGAACAACAGCGGCTTGAAGATATCATGACCAAGGGCGTCCATCCGG
>JAITBO010000019.1 GCA_031283505.1 Treponema sp.
CAATCATAGTGGGTTTGTTTCGGTTTTATCTGGTACTTTGTCGATTTAAGCACTTTTAAGACCGTGGTAATGCTTATTTGGAGTATTATCCCGATGTCCCGTATGCCAACTCCCCTGACCAGCATGATTTTCATCATGTTTTTAACCCATGAGAACGTTCCGCGATAGGTGCGTTTATGATCACTTATGAACTGACGGCCGCAATCCTTGCAGAGGTAATTTTGTTTACCCTTGCTTTTCTTTCCGTTTCTGGTTATGTTAGGGCTGTGGCAAAGGGGGCATTTGATGTCTATGGTTATTAGCATAATTTCATAGTATTCCCTTGTGCCCCTGTTGTCATTACCCCTCTATCATACTTTGTGGATCACCACCCAATATTTTTAGTCCAATCAGCCTGTTGGTTTCTTTTTCACCTGTCCTTGCGTACCCGGATAGTATGGAATATACTAAGATCAATCAGCCGCCTCGTCCTTGAAGGCGGGGTATATTGTTCCGCAAAGTATGGGTTTTATGCGGGTCTATACCCGCCTTTAAGATCTCCCGCGCAAGCGGGTTTTTTGCGAATCAAGGTTACATGGGGGTATTTTTTGTTTAAGGGAATGACACGGCGGGCGCAGCGTATATTGACGCTGAACGCCCAGGAAGAAGCCCGGCGGTTTAATTCCGATCAGCTTTTGCCGGAACATATTATTATCGCCCTTCTCAAAGATGGAGGGGGAATCGCTTGTAAAGCCCTTATGTGTCTGCGTATCGACCTCTTTGAATTCCTGCATATTACGGAAAACGAAATTCCCCGGCTGCCCGGTTCCCTGGTGTTTGGGGATGTGCCGCCCTCAAAGCGGACCAGAACCATGCTGGAAATTGCCGCCGAAGAAGCGAAGCTGTTAAAGAACGACTATATAGGTACGGAACATCTCCTTTTGGCTGCCATGGGGGAGCAAAATTCCCCGGTTCAGTTGTACCTGAACCAGCGGGCAGTAGATGCGGATATGCTCCGCGTCGTGGTAAAAACTACTTTTACCCATGGCGAAAGTCTCAAGTGGGAAGGGGAATACCATCAAATTGTTGACGGCTTCCAGCCCTATATGTTTCATCAGGATAATTATAAGCAGGATAATTATAAGATTGAGGGGTTTAAATCCTCCCATCAGGGCCGGGAAAAGAGCCAGCAATTTTCCGGTACGACGGTGACTTTGGATGAATTCTCCCGGGATATGACCGCCCTTGCCAGAGCGGGGAAACTGGACCCCATAGTTGGCCGCCGCAAAGAAATAGACCGGGTTGTCCGCATCCTGGCGCGGCGTACCAAGAACAACCCCGTCCTGGTAGGCGAACCGGGAGTCGGGAAGACCGCTATTGTGGAGGGGCTTGCCTATCTCTTCTCCGGTGATGAGGTACCGGAAGCCCTGGCCGGGCGGCGCATTCTTTCCCTGGACATGGGCGCAGTGGTGGCGGGGACCAAATACCGGGGCGAATTCGAAGAACGTCTCAAAAGGATCATCAGGGAAATCTCCCAGGCCCGGAACGTCATTCTTTTTATTGACGAAATTCACACTGTCATAGGCGCGGGCGGCGCCGAAGGAACCATAGACGCCTCAAATATGCTGAAGCCGGCTTTGTCCCGGGGGGAAGTCCAGTGTATAGGGGCTACCACCCTGACGGAGTATCGCAAACACTTTGAAAAAGACGCCGCCCTGGAACGGCGTTTTCAGGCCGTCATGGTGGAAGAGCCGACTCCCGATGAAACCATTGATATACTCCGGGGACTTCAAAGCCGTTACGAAAATCATCACCGGGTTGTCTATGAGAGCGAAGCGATCATTGCCGCAGTACGGCTCGCCCAGAGGTACATCCCGGGCCGCTTCATGCCCGACAAGGCTATAGACATCATAGATGAGGCAGGGGCCATGCGGAAGCTGGAATGTGCCGTTCAGCCCCCGGAACTTACGGGTATTGAGGCGGAAATCCAGGTTTTAACCAAAGAAAAAAGCGCCATGGTTTTATCCCGGAATTACGGAGGGGCTGCGGAAATCCGGGACCGGGTGCGGTGCCTCCGTTCCCGCCTGGCCGCGGTTCGAGAGGCATGGGAACGGGCGACCCGTACCGGGCAGGTAAAGGTCAATGAAGGGGATGTCCGCAAGGTGGTGTCCGAGGTTACGGGCATCCCCCTGGCGCACCTGGAAGAGCAGGAGTCCCGGCGTCTCCTTCACATAGAGGAGGAGATACACCGGGCGGTCATAGGCCAGGAAGATGCGGTTAAGCGCATAGCCTCCTCTGTCAGGCGGTCCCGGGCAGGGGTATCGTCCCCCAGGCGACCCATGGGTTCCTTCATCTTTCTTGGGCCCACCGGAGTCGGCAAAACCCTTCTGGCAAAACAGTTGGCCGCTTATCTTTTCGGGTCGGAAGAAGCTCTGGTCCGCATTGATATGTCGGATTTCATGGAAAAACACAACGCGTCGCGTCTTGTCGGTGCGCCGCCGGGTTACGTAGGCTACGAGGAGGGGGGCGTTCTGACTGAGAAAATACTCAGGAACCCCTACCGGGTGGTCCTTTTTGACGAGATCGAAAAGGCCCACCATGACGTGTTCAACCTGCTCCTCCAGGTGCTTGAGGAAGGTGAACTCAAGGACAACCTGGGCCATACGGTGAATTTCAGGAACACGGTGATCATCATGACCAGCAACGCCGGAGTGCGGGAAATATCCCGGGATTCCCGCCTTGGCTTTGGGACCGGCACGGGAATCATGAACATCGAGGAGATACAGGCCGCCGCCCTTTCGGAACTGCGCCGCCTCTTCAATCCCGAATTCATCAACCGGGTGGACGATGTGGTGGTATTCCACGCCTTGAACGAAGAACAGGTGGAAGCCATCCTGGATATACAGATCGAGGAACTCTCCCAACGCCTGGCCGAACAGGGCTTCTTCCTCCGGACAACCCCCGCCGCCCGGCAGGTCCTTATCGGGAAGGGCTGGGACCCGAAATACGGCGCCCGCCCCATGCGGCGGACCATCCAGAAGGAACTGGAAGACCCCCTGTCCTGCCTCATTCTGGAGGGGAACTACCCCTACGGCACCACATTTATCGCCGATACCGCTGGCCAGGACAAGACGGCTGTCATTCAGCTTAGACTACAGGAAGACGACGCCAAACCGGAGATCGCCGTATTCGGGGCAAGGTCCATCACCGCGCCGTAATAACAAAAGGCGGAAGATTCAAAGCCTTCCGTGACGGTTAATTTTTTGTTTTTACCCTTTGCCTGATATCGCGTTATATTATCGTTCCCGAGTAAAGTACCGCGTTCTTGGGAATAACGATGATCCCATCCACAATGTAGTAGTGACCGTAGTTGCCTTCAGGGCGGTTCAGGTCGTCTATACCGATGCGGCAACCTTCGCCTATACAGGCGTTTTTGTCAATGATGGCGCCTTTAACGATGGTACCCCGGCCTATGCCTATATTGGGGACCCGTTTTTCGGCGTTTTGTTGTTTCTGGATGTTGGTTTCGTAGAAGTCCGCGCCCATGCAGATGACCCCGTTGAGGCTTGCGCCGGATTCTATGATGGTTCTGACCCCGACTATGGAATTGGAAATCGATGCATTGGTGATGATGCATCCTTCCGCAGCGATGGACTGGTTCATGTTGCTGAAATTCATTTTTGAGGGAGGCAGGTTCCTGATGTGGGTATAGATAGGCTTGTCTTCCGCGTAAAAATCGAATTTCGGGGTCAGGCTGGTCAGGTTCAGGTTGGCTTCGTAAAAATTCTTGATAGTTCCTATGTCTTCCCAATAACCGTTAAAAACGTAGGCGTTGACCTTGAGGTTGTTGATGGCCTTGGGGATGATCTCCTTGCCGAAATCGGTACATTCGTTGTTGAGGCAGCTTTCCATAGCCTCGGCGTTGAACACATAGATGCCCATGGAAGCCAGAAATTCGTCGCCTCTGGATTTATCCTGCCGCAGTTCGGCGGGGGCTTTGAAGTCGGAGATGTCCTTGGTGGGACCGGGTTTTTCCAGGAATTCGGTGATCTCGTTGCTTTTATTCGCCTTGAGAATTCCTAGCTGACTGGCATCGTCCCGGGAAACGGTCGTACAGGCTATGGAGATAGCCGCCCCCGATTCTTTGTGTTTGTTCAGAAAGTCCTGTAGGTCCATACGGTAGAGTTGATCCCCGGAAAGAATCATATAATACGAAGGATTTTGTGTTCTAAAGTGAATAAAATTTTTCCGCACCGCATCCGCAGTGCCTTCATACCACCCTGAATGTTCAAAAGTCTGTTCCGCCGCCAGGATCTCAACGAAACCTTTAGAAAACGAATCGAAGACGTAGGTCTGGGACAAGTGCAGATGAAGGGAAGCGGAATTAAACTGTGTCAGGATGTATATCTGTCGGAGATTCGCATTGATGCAGTTGGAAATAGGAATGTCAACCAGCCTGTACTTTCCTCCAAAAGGAACCGCCGGCTTCGCCCTGGCTTGAGTCAGCGGAAACAAACGGGTTCCCTTGCCGCCGCCTAGTACTATTGATAAAACTTCCGACATTGGTCGCCTCCTTCCTTTCTGGTTTATTATAGTAAGTATAACTGGGAAAGGTAAATTTGTCGATAGATTCTTTATCGGTTGTCAATAACGAGCGATTCGTTCACCCTCTAAAACGTTAAAATTTACAACAAGAATTTCCCTTTTTTGTCAGAACGAACAAAAATGACTTTTAAAGCCCAAAAATGGCGGATATCCTCCACTACGCCTTGTATGGAGTTCTGAGAGGATTTTATAAACAAGTTGAGCT
>JAITBO010000035.1 GCA_031283505.1 Treponema sp.
TGACAAACCCATGAGCCCCTGCCAACGGCTTATAGCTTCCCCTGACCTTGCTGGTGCAATCAAGGCGGAACTGAAACGGCGCTATCAAAGCTACAACCCGGTTCTCCTCGAACAGGAGGTACATCAGACGGTTCAGGTGCTCATGGAGATGAACCATCACAAGGACCTCATGCGGCACCAGTCCCTTGCCACTATTGCCCTTGGGCAATCTGGCTTTGGGTAATCTAGTTACGGTTAGAATTCTTATTATGAGACAACGGCCCTTACGGTTAGATTTTATTTTGAGGCATCGGGATGAAATATGTCATATTTTCCCGGCAGACAAGCGTACCTGGCGCCCGGACCGTGACAAGTTGTCAAAAAAAAGTATAATCGTATGTATGAAAACAATAGCAGTAAGAGAGGTTAAAACACATTTCTCTGAGATTAAAGAAGTAAAGAATGGGAAGTAAAGTAGGAATACTCTATAGTAAGACTAAAAAGGTGAAAGGCAAGTATTGAATATAATATGAAAAACAGACTCCGTGTGGCTTTCATTGTTCCGGTACTGCTAACAGGGGTGCTATGCCTGCCCGTTCCCCTATACGCCCAGGATCTCCGGTTTCCTTCCCTTGAGGCCGATCCCCTGGCCTATGAATACGGGCGGCGGGTGGTGGTCGGCTATAACTGGCAGGACCTGGCAGAGATCGCCTTCTGGGCTTCCTCAGTGGGCCAGGCTCCTGCGGGCCGGGAGGAGGAGGCGAACGGCCTGATCCAAAACGCCGTGTCCGCCCTGCTGGCCTCGCCGGATCTGCCCCGGGAAAGCCGGGCCAGGGGCGAATATATCCTTACCTTTCTCCACGGGCGGTATTTCAAAGCTTACTCGGAATTTCAAACCCGGCTGGACGAAATTTTTGCCAGCGGGCGTTATAACTGTGTTTCCTCCGCGGTGTGCTACCTGATTCTGGCGGAAGCTGCCGGGCTGGATGCACGGGGCGTGATGACCCGGGATCATGCCTTTGTCACGGTTACTGCCGGAACCGAAGTGATTGACGTGGAAACCACGAATCCCTACGGCTTTGATCCCGGAAGCCGCCGGGAATTCCATGACGCCTTTGGAACGGTAACCGGTTTTGCCTACGTGCCTGCCCGGAACTACCGGGACCGGGTTTCCATCAGCCAGCTTGAGCTGGTATCCCTTATTCTTTCCAATCGTATCGCGGATTTGGAAAGCCGGGGCCGATACCCCGAAGCGGTTCCTCTGGCGGTAGACCGGGCGGCCCTCCTTGCCCGGCGGACTAACTCGGTCAATTCTCCCTTTTTCGCGGACCCCAACCGGGACCTGCTGGACCGTATTTTTAATTACGGGGCTTCCCTCATCGCGGCGGAGAAAGAGACCGACGCCCTTGCGTGGTGCAATACCGCCTGGCGGCATTACGGCAGTGCGGGTAGTACGGCCTTCGATCCCCGTTGGCAGGAATTCACCTATGCGGCCTTAAACAACTATTTGGTCAAACTGCTTAAAGCCCAGCAAATTTCCGAAGCCCGAACCACCTTGAGCCAATACACTGTCCGGTTAAGCCGGGAACATTACAGCCAATTAAATACCCTGCTCGTAGACGCCGAACTGCTCAAACGGATTTCCGGGATACGGAGTTCCGAAGACGCGGAAGCGATCCTTCGAACCATTGCCGCCGCCGAAAACCAATCGACCATTCCGGTGAGCCGGGCTACGGAAATGCGGAATTTTATCCTGATAAAAGAAGGGGAACGTATAGCTTTCGAGCAGGGCCCTTCGGCGGCTATAGCCTACACAGAGGCGGCCATAGCCCGGTACGGTAAAAATTACCGCCTGGAAGAAGCCCTGCGGGTACACCGCTCTAACCGGGTGACGGACCTGCACAACAGCTTTGCCGGCCTGTTCAACCGCCAGGAATACGAAAGTGCCCGGGAATTCATACAGGCCGCCCTGACGGAATTCCCCGGGGACCGCCAACTCACCAAGGACCTGAACCTTACGGAACAGGCCCTGCAACGGCAACAGTAAAACTAATCATGCCCTGGACGTAGGTTTTGTTACTAACTCATGTAAGGAACTGTACAAGTTCCTTACGGAAGAATAATATAAACCACTAACCACACGAACTTTTGAGGTTAAATCCATAGTTTATTCGTGAAGTTGCGGACCACCGGTCCGATGCGGTATATCCAGGGTGAACCGGGGCCTAAGCTCAGGCGTATCTCCAAAGGTATAGAAGGAAACGATGCGCATTTCTGTACGGAATACTCAGGGTTATCCTGACACCCGGCCTTCCGATCTGGCAGGGTTCCTCTTGGGACAATTACCCCCCCCCCCACGCCTTCGGGGGACCGGGTATGATACCGTGCGGGAGGCTAATTTCAAAAAGGCCTTTGGCGCCACATCACTCTGTTATATGAGTAATGAGGAAGATAAAAGCAAACCGGACCGGGTTTCCCGCTCTTGGCAGGCGGTCCGGGTGGCGCCGGCTGCCAAATAAGCTGCGGGACGCGACTGTACCGCCCAGGGTCGAACGGCTGGCTGCGGCGCCGTCTATGAACCACTAACCACTTTTGCTTGTAATCATAAATATTTGCGTGTTTGCTTTTTTTTGCCGATGATCGAAATTATGACATCAAGCTGCCGTAAGTTGGGTTTTTTTGTCCCTCTTTTCTTTTTGTTTGCCTTTTCTTGCTCAAAATCCGCTCCCCGGCCCCAGGCTGCCGCCGCAGTTGGTACGTCCGTTGAAGACGGCTCAGGCGTTCCGGAGGCGGATCCGGACCAAGGGGCCGTGTTTGACGGCTTTTTGGGGGATCTCCTGGACGAAGCGGGCATACCCCCGGATCTGGCCCGGCGTGTCGATGCCGCCGCCGCAGAGGGGCCGGCTTTTATCCTGGACCTCCTCACCTGTCTTGGCGGAGACCCCTTCCTCTGGGTTTTGGCGGACAAGACCCATCCTCTGCCGGAGGGCTATGCCCCGGAGGACCTGGTTGACCTTTCAGGCGGCTCTTATGAGGTAAACCGCCGGGGCCACCGGCTCAGGCAGGCTGCGGCGGATTCTCTGGAAGAAATGGCCGCCGCCGCCCGCGCCGATGGGGTAACCCTTATAGTCTCCTCGGCGTACCGGTCCTACGAATACCAGGTGGAAGTCTACGCCCGCAATGTTACGGAAATGGGCAGGGAAGCGGCGGACCGGGAATCCGCCCGGCCAGGGTACAGCCAGCATCAGTTGGGCCTGGTGGCGGATTTCGGCGCGGAGGACGGCTCCATAGGCGATCACTTCGCCCAAACCCCGGCAGGCCGGTGGATGGCCGCCAACGCGGGCGGCTTCGGCTGGTCCTTGTCCTTCCCTCAAGACATGGAGGCCGTTACCGGTTACCGCTGGGAAAGCTGGCACTACCGCTATGTCGGACGGGACCTTTCCGCCTTCATCGACGCCTATTTTGACGGCATACAGCAGTACGCCCTGCAATTCATTCACGCATGGGTCAGTAGGAGCGGAGAGTAGAAAAGCTTTCTTTACCCTTCACTCCGGTTTCACTTCCGTTTTCCCCGCTTTCCGCAGTTTTTTCAGCTCCGCCGCGATGAACACCGCCGTCACGATAAAGGAAAACCCATCGGCTACCGGCGTAGCTGCGGCTATCCCCCACAGCTTCCAGATCCTGCCGAAGATAAGAATGCAAGGGATGAGGGCGATGAACTGCCTGAGCATGGTGAGGAAGATCGAGGTTTTGGGCCGGCCTGTTACCACGAACATATTGGACGACACGATCTGGAAACCGTTCAAGGGCAGTATGAGGGTTATTATCCGTATGGCCCAGGGGGTAAAGGAGAGGAGAGCCGGACTACCGTCCGGGGCAAAGATGCTCACCAGGAAGCCGGGAACCGCCTGGCAGAGGATAAAGCCGGCGATACATATCCCTGTAGCCGCACCCACAGCCCCCAGGTAGGTTTTCATTACGCGGTCAAATTTTTTTGCCCCGTAGTTATACCCCAGTATAGGCTGCGCTCCCTGGTTGATCCCGAAGACGGGCATCAGGATCAACATGATGATGGAACCGCATATATTCATCCCCGACAGGGCTATGTCCCCGCCGTTAGCCACCCCCAGGGTTTCCGCCCCGTACCAGCCCATACTCATGTTGTTAAGGAGTTGTACCCCCGACATGATGAACTGGAGGAGAAACTGGGCTGACCCGAAGGAGATGATCTGAAGCGCCGTCTTCCCGGAGAACCTGAAGGAACGGAGCCGCAGGTGGACCACTGCCTTTCCGCTGAAACTGAAGGCCAGTATCCAGACCGCCGAAATGAACTGGGAGATCATCGTGGCCCAGGCCGCCCCTTCGACCCCCCATTTGAACCAAAAGATGAAAACAGGGTCCAGGATTATGTTGGTTCCCGCGCCTATGAACATACTGATCATGGTGACGGTGGGAAAACCCTGGGCTCTGGTGCAGTGGGAAAACCCGAAGCCCAGCATCATGAACACTTGCCCGTAAAGGATGATGCGGTAATAGTTCCGGGCATAGATTATGGACTCGCTTCCTTCCTGAGCTCCCAAAAGGGAGAGGATGCCGTCCAGGAAGACGAGTTCCGCCACCATGACAAGGATGCCGATGACCGCCAGGAGCAAAAAACAGTGGTTCAAGGCATTTTCCGCCTCTTGCCGCTTCCCCTGGCCCAGGCGCATGGAAATCATGTTTGCCGCTCCTATCCCGAAGAGCATGGCGAAGGCCATACTAATAGTCATCAGGGGTAGTACCAGGGAAAGCCCGCCCAGAGCCACCTCGTTTACCCCCCGGCCAACAAAGATCCGGTCTACCACATTGTAAAGGGCGTTTACCAGCATCCCGCTGATGGCCGGTATGGAAAACTTCATGAGCAGCTTGCCCACTCCTTCGGTTCCCAGCCTGTCCGCAGCGTCCCGGTGTCTATTTGCATCGGTTTTTTTGGCCGAAGAATCCATTATGGTGTCTGACATTCCACAAGTTTCCAATTTTAATTCTCCTTTGTAAAGGGGTTTACCGGGAAGTATAAATTTTTCCGTATATGTTTCCCCCAAAAACAGAAATATATAGTAACCTTTTTTTTCAATCTATGTTACAATAGTAAACATAAAAGGTTCTTGTTGTATTGTATAACCGCAGGGAAGGTAATCTTGTTTGATCCACTTAACAAGCGGCTGGTATATACACGAGTAAACCAAATCTTTATGTTTTATTAGGAGGTACTTTAATGAAACGCGTGGTTTTTTTTCTGGCGGTAATTGGCCTGGCTTCTGCGGTGTATGCCCAGAGCCAAGTGCCGGTATATCGTTTTGCATCAGGGAGTTGGAATTTTATCGGGGATCGGTTATTTCAAAATGATACGAAAGCCCGTCTGGCCAAAGTGAATTTCACCGTGCCCCAGAAAGGTCCCATGGTTTACGAATTCAACGCCCGGTATGAATCTGGCGCCGAAGACGGTCAGGGAGGTTTCGGCATACACCTCTTTGGGGATAGCGTAATTGAGAAGGCTTCCTGGGGGTCCGGTAATTCCTATCTCTTGTGGCTCAATTATGATGAAAATCCCATTATCAAAGGTATTCCCAAAGGACTGAGCGCTCAAGTATACCGCAGTTATACCCATTCTCGTATGGAGCTGGTGGACAGCGTTGATTTGAATGAATATGCCTATCTTCTTACAGAGGAGAACCTTTCCGCTCCCGTACCAGTCAAGATCACTGTAGATGGAGGTACGGGAGAAGTCCGGATAGCCGATCCCAGAGACCCCGAATTGCAGGATTATTTCTATTTTTATCTTGATTCAAAAGATGTTCCCCTGAAAGGGGATTATGTGGCTCTGAGAACGAACGGCATGAACCTTTCGTTTGCCATGGGACTGTAGAGTCTCAATGACCTCGCCGCCCCTGTCAAATGGGGCGGCGGTATTTCCGCGCCTGTTTATCCCCTAAACAGCAAAAACTATGCCGACAGGGACCAATTATCGAAAATATTTGTATGCGCTGGCTCTGCAATGTCTTCTAGATCAAAAGACGCCCTTATACTAAGATGAAATAATGGCTAAAAGGCAACAGTCCGTAAAACGGTCGTTATATCGAAATTTAAAGCAGGGGCAATTATGAGAATTTTATTCATAGGCGGAACAGGAACCATTAGTACGGCTATTTCCCGGCGGCTTCTGGAGGCAGGACATGATTTGTACCTCTTGAACCGGGGGAACCGGAACAGAGTCTTTCCTGGAGGGGCAAAAGAGATTCTGTGTGACATATCCGACGAAGCCGTTGCGGCGGACAAACTCAAAGGCCTGACCTTCGATGTGGTCGCCGATTTTATCGCCTTCACCACAGACCACGTTGAGCGGGATTACCGGCTCTTTAAGGAAAAAACCAAACAGTACGTGTTCATCAGTTCGGCGTCCGCTTATCAGAAACCTCTGGCGGATTACCGCATCACTGAAAGTACGCCCCTTGCGAACCCTTTCTGGGAATACTCCCGGAACAAGATCGCCTGTGAGGATTTCCTTCTGAAAAAGTACCGGGAAGAAGGCTTCCCTATCACCATCGTGCGGCCCAGCCATACCTACGATGAACGAAGCGTCCCCCTGGGAGTCCATGGGAAAAACGGGGGCTGGCAGGTGGTAAAACGGATCATCGACGGGAAGCCGGTGATCATCCATGGGGACGGTACAAGCCTTTGGACCATGACTCATAACAGCGATTTCGCCATTGGGTTTACCGGCCTGTTGGGTAATATCCACGCCATAGGAGAGGCGGTCCACATCACCTCTGATGAGACGCTTACATGGAACCAGGTGTACACCACCGTAGCGGAGGCCTTGGGCAAGCCTCTCAAGGCAGTCCATATCTCAAGCGAATTCCTGGACCTCTGCGGCAAGTCTTACGGTTTTTTAGGGGGGCTCATCGGGGACAAGGCCAATTCTGTGGTCTTTGACAACGCCAAACTCAAACGCCTGGTCCCGGGCTTTACCGCTACGGTCCGTTTTGACCAGGGAATACGCCAAACTATCGAGTATATCCTGGCTCACCCGGAATGCCAGAAGGAAGACGCTGACTTCGACGCATGGTGCGACAAGGTCATAGCCGCCCGGGAAAAAGCGTTAAAAGAACTGACAGGTTAGCAGGTTGATTCGCAGGCGGGTCCATATCCAAAAGCCTGCCTTTTGGCGGGGGAGCTTTAGAGCGTTTAAACCAATTTAGGATTTGCTGTCCGGAATATGGAGCCGCATAAAACCCAGACTTTGCAGAACAACATACTTCGCCCTTCAGGGTGAGGTATGTTGATCGGACTAAAAGACAGGAATAATGACCATAGATTACATGGTTTTTTCGTGTGTTTTTTATATCCCTATCGGTCATCCCGTATGAATATATCGAGATAATCTGGTCGTTGAACAGCGGTTCACGCTTCTGATACTTCGGCGCCATGTACGGCTCGAAGGTTCCGGTCCCGCCGTACATGGATGACAGCTTCCCGATTCTCCGTCGGTACGGTCTTGGCAGGGTCCATTACGGCTGTCTGCCGTGTTGTCATCCGCCGGATTGTGCTTCGGCGAAGGCGTGTGAGAAACTAGTATTAGGGCGTGTTCCCTCTTTTACTCCGTGGTTTTTTCTCAAAACAGATAACGATACCTGAATTGCAGGCCATGTTTAGATTTTCGGATCAGGGTATGCGCAAGAACCCGCTCACCGGCTCGCAAGAACCAGTGAGCGTCGGAAGCATGGTTTTCACGCTTACCCTTGGGTTCTTCATTAAATAAGGAACTGTATTGCATAAGCAATTAAAGTAAACAACCACCACCAAAGGTGGTGGCTTTAATGGGGAGGCCCCTAAAAGGGGCCCAAATACCCTCCAGTTTCTACCGATTTTCGTCCAGCTTATGTTTCATGCTGAGATTTGTTT
>JAITBO010000063.1 GCA_031283505.1 Treponema sp.
GAACTTTTTTCGTTCTGTTCGCCGCTCAATACAGTGTTTTCCACTCCTCTTCCTCAAACAATATCGTACAGGGTAACTCTGGCCGTATCCGCGCTATATAGGTCAGGTTCATGATGAATACCGCTATGACAGAATACATGCAGTATGCATTCGGTACTTGACTATGTGGCCCCTGATGTGTTTAACTGTGGGCAAGTCGCTTAACAGTGTCTACCAAACGGGTAAAGTCCAGATTGACTATGGTAAGGAAATTCTATAGTATCGAAAAATCATATCGGGCCGTAGGATAGTGGCTAATCCGCTTGCTTCGGGAGTAAGAGACCGGCGGTTCAAATCCGCCCGGCCCGATCCGCCCCCCTTATTAAGGGGGCTTTTTTGTCATTGAAAAAGGGTATCCTCCGCCTGGGCCGAATCTGGCAGGGCGGTCAGGTCCAAAACCTACCTATACCTGCGCCAGTTCCGGGCGCTGTTCGGGGCTCTTGCCCGATTGGGAAGTTCTTGAAACTCGCCGGTTCGCCGGGTATCATTTCCTTATGTTCAACAGTATTCGGGGAATCATCACTGAAAAGACCGGGGACGCCCTGCACATAGACACCGGCGGGGTGGAATGGGACATTGCCGTACCCGCTTCGGACCTGGGCCGGTTGCCGCCCGAAGGAAAAGAAGGGCGGGTTTTTGTATGGCTCTATCACCGGGAAGACCACATGAAGCTTTACGGGTTCGCCGATGATGCAAGGCGGGCCACGTTTTTGGAACTTCTCAAGGTCGAAGGCATAGGCCCCAAGGGGGCTCTTAAAATCCTGGGGGGCATCAGTCAGGAGGAACTGGAACGGGCCCTGGAAGCGGAGGATCTGGGCCGCCTGGAGGCGGTGCCCGGACTGGGGAAAAAGACCGCCCAGAAAATGATCCTGGCCCTCCGGGGGAAGCTGACCCATGCTTCAACCGCCTCCCGTGAGGCCTCTCCCTATGGGGAATTGACGGAGGCCCTGGCGGGCATGGGTTACGACCGCAGGGCTGCGGCGGAGGCACTCTCCAAAGCGGAAACGGCCCTGCCGCCGGGTTTAAGCGAGGCGGAAAAGGAGAAAGCCCTCTTCAAGCAGGCCATCATGTACCTGAGCGGCCTCTGACAGCGCTGGGCAGGTCTTCCGCTCCCATCTTTCAGGTGGCCTTCGTGTCTTTTTCTACAAAGAGGTGTATGTCCCTTTGAGGGAAGGGAATGGTCAGGCCCGCTTTTTCGACTTCTTCCTTGATGCTCCGCATCTTTTCCCAGTATATCGTCCAGTATACGTCTATGGGGGCCCAGGCCCGGAGCAGGATAGTTATGCTGTTGTCCCCATAGGATTGGACTACGATCTGGGGTTCCGGGTCTTTGAGGAAGCGGCTTTCGGCGTCGATGATTTCCCGTATAACCTGGAAGGCGGCGTCTATGGAATCGGAATAGGAGATGGAGACCGGAATGTCCATGCGGCGGCGTCCGTTGCGGGTATAGTTTTTGAGAGGCGTTCCCCAGATACTTGAATTGGGGGCGGAAACATAGATACCTTCGGGAGTTTCCAGGATGGTCGTAAAAAGGTTGATGTCCTTTACCGTTCCGCTGTAGGCCCCGAACTCGATGTAGTCCTCCCGGTGGTAGGTACGCAAGATGAGGAGGAGGATGCCGGCGGCGATGTTGCCCAGGGTGTCCTTTAACGCAAGGCCCACGGCGACACCGGCGGCGCCGAGGACGGCCAGGAGGCTCGCGGTGTTGATCCCGAAGGTATTGAGGATCATGATGAGGCAGATTATGAATATTCCGTACTGGACTACGTGCCGTAAAAGGAGCGTGACCGTGTCGTCAATCTTGACATCCCTTGAGGAAGCCCGGTTTATGATCCGCCGCGTCGTCCGGCTTATTATAAGGCCCGCCAGGATAATGATTATCGCCGTAATTATATCCCGGATAAATTCGATGATCCCCCCGGAATAGTTGTTCCAAAAATTGATCCAAAGGTCGTTCATATCCGGCATGATACCAGAAGCGACCGCTTCTTGCAACGCTTGTTTCCGGCGGGTATAGTTTGAGGGTATGGGAAAAAGTAAACCCCAAATGCCGCCCGGACAGACGGAGCAAGTGGCGCAAGCGGAGCGGCCCGAAACGTCAGATGCCGCTGGTCTTACCGCCGGTAAGACCAGCGCCGGGCCGGGCATAGCCCATCCCGAACGGTACTCCGAAGACGACGACCGGGACCTGTCCCTCCGTCCCCAAAATCTGGCTGAATTTCTGGGCCAGGCTTCCATGAAGGAGAACCTTGCCGTTTTTATCGCCGCCGCCAGAAAACGGAACGAGAGCCTGGACCACCTCTTCCTCACGGGTCCGCCGGGGCTGGGAAAGACCACCCTGGCCCAGGTGGTAGCCCACGAATTGGGGGCGGACTTCAAGGTGACTTCCGCGCCGGCCCTGGACAAGCCCAAGGACCTGGCGGGGATACTCACGATGATAAGCGAGAAGACCGTGTTCTTCATCGACGAGATACACCGGCTTAAACCCGCTATAGAGGAAATGCTCTATATCGCCATGGAGGATTACGAGCTGGACTGGATCATAGGGCAGGGGCCCAGCGCCCGGACCATCAGGCTTCCCATTCCCCCCTTTACCCTGGTGGGGGCCACCACCAAGGCGGGGAATGTTTCAAGCCCCCTCATAAGCCGTTTCGGAATCACCTGCCGGTTCTCCTTTTACGAACTTGCGGACATGGAAGCCATACTTCGCCGGTCCGCAGGGATACTCCGGATCCCCCTGGATGACGCCGCCGCTTCCCTTTTGGCCGTATCCTCCAGGGGGACCCCCAGGGTGGCGAACCGCCTCCTCCGCCGTATGAGGGACTTCGCCCAGGTCCGGGGTTCGGCTTCCATCACCCGCGCCGTGGTGGAAGAGGGCCTTGCCCGCCTGGAGATTGATTCCCTGGGGCTCGAACGCCATGACCGAGAAATCCTCAGGATCATCATAGAGCGTTACGGCGGCGGGCCTGTAGGGGGCGAAACTCTGGCCATCTCCGTGGGGGAGGCGGTGGATACCCTTGAAGACTACTACGAACCCTACCTTATCCAGTCGGGGCTTTTGCAGCGTACTCCCAGGGGCCGGGCAGTGACCGCTCTGGCCTATGATCACCTCAAACTTGCCCGGAAGGACCATGAAAACTCAGGATTTCTCTTTTGAGCTTCCGGAAAGCCTTATAGCCCAGATGCCTCTGACCGAACGGGGACGGAGCCGTCTTATGGTCCTGGATCGCGCTTCCCGGAGCCTGAGCCACCGCATGGCCGGGGATCTCCCGGAGATTCTGGAGGGCGGTTCTCTTCTGGTGTTCAATGACTCCAGGGTCCGCAAGGCCAGGCTCTACGGCGTGTCGAAAAACTCCGGCGCTCAGGTGGAATTCCTCCTTCTCCAAAAGCTGGATGCCCGCACCTGGAGGACAGTGGTCCAGCGGTCCCGCCGCCGCCGGGCCGGGAGTTGCTATGTCTTTCCCGGCGGCCTTGAGGGGGAAATCTGCGGCGCCGACGGCGAATTCCGCCTTCTCCGGTTTAACGCCCCTGTTGACGACGCCTGGCTGGATGTTCACGGTCATATTCCTCTGCCGCCCTACATCAAGCGGGAGGACACGGCAGAGGACGAGGCCCGTTACCAGACGGTTTACGCCGCCGCGCCGGGTTCCGCCGCCGCCCCTACCGCAGGACTTCACTTTACCAGGGAACTTCTTGCCCGCCTGGAGGACCGGGGGATTGAGACCGCTTTTCTTACCCTCCACGTCGGGCTGGGTACGTTTTGGCCGGTGAGGACCGAGAATATCGAAGACCACAGGATGCACGAGGAAACCTACGCCATAACCGAGGAGACCGCCCTTAGGGTGGAGAAGGCCCGGGCCGAGGGTCGGAAAGTGGTCGCTGTGGGGACTACTAGCGTCCGCACCCTGGAATCGGCGTGGAAAAACGGGAGGCTTGCGAGAGGAGAGGGGGCCACTTCCATCTTCATCTATCCCGGTTATACCTTTAAGGCAATAGACGCCCTTTTTACCAATTTTCACACACCCCGGTCCACTCTGCTCATGCTCGTTGCGGCCTTCGCGGAGGCGAAGACCGGCGCTTCCTCCGGCCTGGACTTTATTCTGGAAAGCTACGCCTGCGCGGTCCGGGAAGGATACCGTTTTTTCAGTTACGGCGATGCCATGTTGATTGTATAATTGTCCGTAGCGGGAAACCTTTCATAACGCGGGTTATCCCTGTATTTTGAGACCGGAGGGACGCCGATGGAAGATAAGGAAATCGCCCGCCATGTAAAGGAAGCGGTGGAGAAACATTCCAAAACCGCGAAGATGTTGAGCGACGATCTCTACGCCCATCCGGAGGTTTCCGGGCAGGAATTTGAAAGTTCCGAAAAAATAGCTTCCCTGCTGAAGAAGGCCGGGTATACGGTAGAATTCCCTTTCTGCGGAATTCCCACGGCTTTCCGGGCCGTCCTCGACAAGGGCAGGCGGCCGTCCGCCGCCCTCATGGTGGAATACGACGCCCTGCCCGGCGTGGGCCACGGATGCGGACATAACCTGCACGGCGCTTTGTCGGTGCTTGCCGCCCTTGCCCTGATGGAACTCAGGGACCTTGCGGACGGGACGGTCTGCGTCATCGGGACCCCCAATGAAGAGGTGGAAGGGGCAAAGATCCTCATGGCGGGAAAAGGCGTGTTCGACGGGTTTGACGCCGCCATGATGATGCATAGTTGCGGCGGGGGCTTCTCCCAGGTGAATATGGCGGCCCTGAGTCTTAGGGGATATGTGGTGGATTTTTCGGGCCAGACCGCCCATGCGGTGGCCTCTCCCTGGCAGGGAAGATCCGCCCTGGCGGCGGCGCGGAAATTCATCGACCTCATCGATGCCCGGCGGGAGTGTTTTACCCCCGACGCCCATGTAAATACCATCATAACCGACGGCGGCAAGGCGGCGAACGTGATCCCAGACCGCTCTTCCGTGGGCCTCGAATTCCGCACCGCTTCCATGGGAAGCCTGGCCGATATGGACGATATGATAAGCAAGTGCGCCCGGGGGGCGGCTCTGGCCCTGGACTGCGGCGTGGAAATGCACCGGAATTACGAGGATTTCGCCGACATGATCCGTGTCGCCGCCCTGGAAAACGAGGTCGAAGCCCTGTTCAAAAGTCTCGGCGTCAGGACCGAAAGCGTATCCCCGCCTCTGGGCTCTACGGACGTAGGCAACGTCAGTTACCGCTGCCCCGCCATCCAGCCCGTCATCTCCATCACCGGGGAAAATTTCGCCCTTCACACCCGGGAGTTCGCCGCCGCTACCCTCAAAAGCGAGGCCTTCGACGCCATGAAGACAGGGGCGCGGGTCCTGGCTCTGCTTGTCCTGAAGGTACTGCGGGACGGGGAGTTCCGGAAGAAGGTACGGGACGAATTCAGGGCGCTCCTTGCCGCCAGAGTAAAAGAAATTTGAAGAACGTAAGTTCGTAAGGGTCCACGAGTGAACGCTAATTTTCACGAATTATTCGGATAAAGGCGGTGATCTACAAAGTATGGCTGATATACGCGTATCACCGGGAAGGCGGGGAAATAGCGGCATCGAGCCGGAGGTTCACTGTGTGGGGGAAGCGGGACCTGAAGACGGCAGAAAAATTGAAGAAACGGATAAACCGACAGGGAATAAGGTATGACCGAATAACAACGGACAATTGGGATAGCTTTCTGCTGGCATTTGAGGAAGACATTCTTGACCATAGAAAAGAGTACGCGGTAAGGTTGGTTCGTGAGGTTTGTGGTTCATTTCCTCCACCCTTTAAACTGAGAATTACTGGGACACGGTTTTCCGCTTCTTGACTAAAACCCGGAACCAGGGTATAAACAAATACCTCTTTGTCCGTCCCTGGGGCGGACCAAACTGTAGTCCGTAAGGAGGACCCATGCGTCAATATGAGCTGACGGTCATCTTCCCTCTGGAAGAAGACCTGTATCAGGCGGGCCGGGAGCGTCTGCAATCCGACCTGAGTTCCAATGGGGTAGAGATCGAAAAGACCGACGAAACCGGTGACCGGGATCTTGCCTACGAAATCAAAAAACGTCGAAGGGGACGGTATGTCCTCTACACCCTTAAAACCGAACCGGAAAAAATTGTCGTCCTTGATCGGATTTTCAAACTCAATACCAATCTCCTTAAATATCTTTTCGTTAAGGTGGAAGGATAGGAGGGGGCATGGCGGATATTAATCATGTCGTACTGGTGGGACGGTTAACCAGGGATGCGGAACTTAAATATACTGCCGGAGGTCAGGCGGTATGCAAGTTCTCCATTGCCATTAACCGCAGGCGCAAGTCCGGCGATCAATGGGTAGACGAGGCGAATTTTTTCGACATCGTTCTTTGGGGAAGGCAGGGCGAGGCTCTGAACCAGTATCTGATAAAAGGAAAACAGGTAGGAGTTGACGGTGAACTCCGTCAGGACCGGTGGGAACAGGACGGCCAGAACCGCTCCAAGGTGGAGATCGTGGCTAATAACGTCCAGCTTCTCGGGGGCGGCGGGCCCGGCGGCGCAACCGGCAGCTATGGCCAGGGCGGGGGTTACCAGGAGCACCGGAACGAAGGCAGTGTGGAACGGCCTCTCCGTAACAGCGGGCCTCCCGCAGGGGACGATGGTTTTGCCGATGATATTCCGTTTTAACCGGCGGAATAGTTATTTTAAGGTAAGGAGCAAATATGTCTGATGAGAAATATGTAGAAAACGAACATCCCCGGCAGGATCGGGCTATGGATAGCCAACTGGATGGCCGGGATGGCGAGGACCGGGGTGGCCGTGGCGGTAAAGGAAAGGTTTTTTTTAAGAAAAAAGTCTGTAAATTCTGCACCCAGAAGCTGAAGATAGACTACAAAGAGGCGGACGTGCTGCGCCGGTTTGTTACCGAACGGGGAAAGATAGTGCCCCGCAGGATGACCGGTACCTGTGCAAAACATCAGCGGGCCCTGGCTGCGGCTATTAAGCGGGCCAGAATCATAGCCCTGCTTCCCTTCGTCGCGGACTAGGCAAGAGCCGGTTATCATGACTCTTCGGCAGGGTACTGCCATTGCTTATCTGCCCGCCCTGACAGGGGCGGCTTTTTGTGTTTTTTTGGTTCATTTCAGGCTTTTTGGATTTTTGTATTTACTGCCTCTGGGTGTCATAACCGCCGGGTATGGTTTCAGGACTGCATGGTTTTGCCTGTTTCTGGCGGCGATAGGGAACGGCCTTTGGACAGTGGGAACGGCTGTTTTGTCTTCTTTCCCCTGGGATCAAACGGCATGGAATATCGTGTATTTTACCCTGATTGCCGCAGCCTTTACCTGGATGATGGCCCCGTCTTTAAAAAACACGTCTGAACCGCCGGGAAAGAATCCCCTGGCCCGTATCCCCGGAGTGTACCGCTTTGTGATCGCGTCCTGTGCCGCAGCCTTGCTGTTCCTGCCTATGATAGCTTCCCTCCGGCATGATGCGGCTTTCGGCGCTTTTATCCGCGCCCAGGCAGAGGTGTTGTCGGCTCTGTATACCGCATCCGCCGTGGCGGATGTGGTGGAGAAGTCTCTGTTGGAACAGTATCTGACGCCGGACTTCATACTGGAAACCCTGATTTTTACGGCTCTGAGGGGCGGGGTGGCGGCGGTCTGTATGGTGTTCTTCTTTATTAACCGTCAAATCGCCCTGGCTCTGGTTTGGACTTTTCGCCGGATCAGGGGCGGGAGGACACTGGCGGGTTTCCACACGCCCCAGGTTTTCATTTGGGCGCTGTCTTTTTCTCTCCTTGCCATTCTTGGGGGGAAGAAGTGGGGGATAGTTCCCTTGGAAATTGCGGCCTGGAACGGTCTGGTTATCTGTGGTATCCTGTATCTTGCTCAGGGCGGAGGCATCGTGGTGTATTTTATCACCCGCGCAAATCTTTCGCCTTTCATGAGGTTGTTGCTGAACTTCCTCTTGTTTTTTCTGATCATTAGTCCCGGAATTAACGCGGTACTTTTGGGGGGATTAGCCTTCCTGGGTATCGCCGAAAATTGGGCGCCCTTTCGGACGCCGAAAATCAACGGATCGTCCTCTACTCCGGGGATGTGAATCAGGCGAAGGCGCGGCGGCGTCCGTACCGGGTTCGATTCAGGGTCCGTAAAACTCAAGGAGCTTGGAACATGAAAGTAATTTTAAACAAGGATTTGAATCCCCTGGGAGAAGAAGGGGATGTCAAAGAGGTAGCCAAGGGGTATGCCCGGAATTACCTTTTTCCCCGGGGCATAGCGTTACCGTATACGGAAAAAAACATCAGGAAGTTTGAGGCCCGCCGGGAAGAAATCGAAGCCCGTAAGTCCGCAAAACGGCAGGACGCTCTGGGCCTGAAAGAAAAAATGGAAGCCCTGGAACTGGTTATTGCCATGCCCGCCGGGGCCAACGGAAAGCTCTACGGCGCTGTTACTAGTCAGACCGTGGCGGATGAGCTTAACAAACAGGGATTCCCCACAGAACGAAAGCGGGTGGAATTGCCCGGCAACAGCTTCAAGAGCGTAGGCAAGTACAAGGTAACGGTCAAGCTCTACGAAAGCGCCTCTGCGGAGATCGGGGTGACTGTGGAAGCCCAAATCATCAAGATGGAACCTAAACACCCGGCCCCGGCGCGGAAGGACAGGCGGCGTCACAGCGAGCATTCTGAAGAACAGACGGTTGAGACGGCGGAAGTTCCCGTTGGTAAAGAGGCTCCTGCTATCGGAGAAGCGCCTGCCGCAGGTGAAACGCCGGACCAGGCGTAAGATCGCGGCGGAAAGCAGAATGAGTATTTACTCTTTACAAACTGCGTAAGGAGCCCAATAACCGGAATTTTTTGCTCAGGCGCTTTTGGCGCCCTTTAGGAATTGTACAGAAAATGCTGTGCATTTTATTTATGTACAGTTCCTTATGCAAAAAAATCTACAAGTGCAACAGGTTCCCAGGATTTTATGGCAGAGGGACTCAAAGACAAAATACCTCCTCATAACGAAGAAGCGGAAAAGGCGACCTTGGGAGCTATGCTCCTTGATACGGAAGCCGTTTCTATTGCTATGCAATATCTCAAGCCCGGCGATTTTTACATAAACAGGAACCGCCGTGTTTTTGAGGCCGTCAGAACCCTCTCCGATCAGGGGCTGAAGGCGGACATCATCACCATAGTCGAGGAGTTAAGGAGAATCGGGGAACTCGACGGGGCGGGAGGACCGGCCTATGTGGCGTCCCTGACCAACGTGGTGCCTACCGCCGCCAACATTGATTACTACGCAAAAATCGTTCAGGACTGTTCCCTCAGACGTTCCCTGATACGGGTTTCCAACGAGGTTGTCGCAAAGTCTTTTGATGAGTCCCAGGAATCCCGCGTCATTCTGGAGGAAACCCAGCAGCGGATATTTGAACTTACCGATTCACGGCAAACCCTCACCTTCAAGAGTATCAAGGAAATCATCCCGCCGGTCATCAACATCATTGAAAACCGGTATCATTCAAAAAGCCAGTATACCGGCGTTCCTTCCGGGTTTGACGACCTTGATCT
The DNA here is from genome assembly GCA_031283505.1 of Treponema sp. The sequence continues at coordinate 9,565 of JAITBO010000063.1, forward strand.
GTATACCTCCGGGTTTCAGCCTTCCGAGTTGATCATCATAGGCGCCCGGCCATCCATCGGCAAGACCGCTCTGGCCCTGACTATGGCGACCAACATCGCCGTACACCAAAAGGTCCCCACCGCTTTTTTTACCCTGGAAATGTCCGACGTGGCCCTGGTTCAGCGCCTTATTTCGGGAGAGGCGAATATTGAATCTAACTCTTTGCGGCTTGGAAAACTGAAGCCTTCGGAATTTACGAAACTTCTGGACGCTGCGGGAAAAATCTACGAGGCGCCCCTGTACATCGTGGATATGCCGAACATGAAACTCCTGGACCTCCGATCTCAAGCCAGGCGGCTCCGGTCCCAGCAGAAAGTTGAGATCATCTTTATTGATTATCTTACCCTTATCTCTTCGGAGAATTCCCAGCTTCCCCGGCATGAGCAGGTGGCAGAGATATCTCGTTCCCTCAAGAGCCTTGCCCGGGAGCTGGGCATTCCCATTGTGGCCCTTTCCCAGGTACGCCGGGAAGTGGAGAATAAACGAAGCGGGGAACATACGGCGCGTCCCGGACTGGCGGACCTTAGGGAATCCGGGTCTATAGAGCAGGATGCGGACCTGGTGATCTTTCTGCACCGGGACCGGAAAATGGAGCAAAATAACGGCGATACCGAAACAGGATCGGGAATAATACCAACGGAACTGATTATCGCCAAACAGCGTAATGGTCCGGTAGGAATCGTCAATATTGTGTTTCACGCCAAATTCGCCAAATTTGCCCCTAAAGCTAACGATTGAGATTTGCCGGAAAAGGCCCTATACTTTAGTTAAGCATTGTCAAAATGAGTTGGGAGGAAACATGGCGTTAATCGACAAGTATGATTTTGAATTGTTGAAAAATGAAGCGGAAAAACTGGTGTTAGCTGAACTGGACCAGCAGCTTGAAGCTTTTGAAGAGGAAATTTGTACCTGTAACGAGTGCGTGGTGGATATGGCCGCCATGGCGTTAAACGCGGTAAAACCCTATTACCGTTTTTCTCTGCTGGGAACCCTCTATGCCGCTCAAGCCATGGGCGAAGATTCTTACGCCCTCAGCGTCAAAGAGGCTGTTTCAAATGCCATAGAAAAGGTGAGGAAGAATCCCTCCCACGATTAAGGGACGCCGCCACTTCGTCGTTTATATCCGGTAGAGGAAACAAAAGTAAAGAGAGAAAAATAGCCGCGAGCCTTTTTCTCCGTGTTTGCTCTGCAAATTACCAGCCCTCGGTGGTTAAATTTTTTCATTTTCGTCTTGGTTTTGAAGAAGCCTGGCTTTGAGGAAGGCCATGAAGTCTTACGTTAAATTCTAACCATGTTTTTTACCTGTCAGTATCCTTGTGCAGTTTGCAAGTGTTGGTCAACCCCCTTGTCCACCGCATCCTGGAGACGGACAATATTGAGCCGCTTCCTCTGTGCCTTCAGCCGCTCCTTTGTTTCTACTGAAACATCTTCCCCTGCCAGTTGCCGTTCTTAGGGAGTGGCAGGCTGGTCATAGAGACCTTCCTCGTCTTACCCTTCTCTTCCCGCGTTTTATCAATGAGTTTGGTACAAGGGTAAAAATAATTAAAATTGGTAAACCCCCGGCTTTGCCGGGGGATTCAAAAAATTTGACTTTTACGGGAATGCGGCTGTTCCAAAACTTCAGTTTTTGGAACAGCTTCCTTGGATTTACTGGAAAAACCGGGCCGGACTTTAGTCCGATTTGACCGGGTTTTCCAAGAGCCTACGGCTCAAGCCTGATCCAAAACCGTGCGCGTTTAGCGCACAGCCAATTAGTTTTGGAACAGGCCCAATTTACTTAGAATATACCGGGAACATATTAAAAAGTAAAGCAATCTCCCCGGCGTCCATACTCCCGGTCGTCAGGATCAACGATGAATCTTCCCGGACCGGTGGGTTGGCGAAAAGAAGCGGCACAAGAGAAAAGCCGTATTCCCCCGCCATATCAGAATTGACGATAAAAGAGCGGACTAACGAAATCATGGAAGCAAGGGCGCTGACGTGGCTCGCCGACGGCAGTTCCAGCCGGAACCTTGCGAAGAAACGACCCACCGCACCGGGCGCCGCATCAGGGTATACCCCAAAGATGAGGAGGTCCGCCGGAACCGAAAGGGAAATCTGCATTCCGGACAGGAACCGGTTTATCGGCGCTTCCGCATCCGGGACCCACCCGGCCAGAGCCGCCCCCTCCCGAAACCCGGCGAAACCTTCGGGAGTCCTAACCCCCCCGGTATGGGGGAAAGGGTCCCCGTCCGAGATCAGGGCGTAATCGGGCTCGACATAAACCGAAAGCCCGTCCCTGCCGGATCGCCAGTACCGCCCTCCTGTTTCGGAGCGCGTCTTCTTCCAGGCCGGACTCAGCCCCAGGGAAAAACGCAGGCGGGAACCCGGATACCGGCCCCGGGCTGCCAGGAGAAACCCCCTGCCTTCTTTGGAGAGGTAAACCGCCGCAGCCGCCGTAGCCGTCATGTCCAGGGCCTGGGCCGCCTGGCTCCCCCTGATCCCCCCTACGGAAACGAGGTCCAGGACGGGCCGCGACTGGGGCACGTCAAGGGTCAAGTAGACAAGGCCGCCGGGGTCCAGGAAGGCGAAATCATCCCCCACGGCTTTGGCTTCCGTGAGGGTCCGGGGAATCGAGGCGCAGGCGGCAAGGGCCGAGACGAGGTATGCCGCCAGGACAAAGACGGGAACCGGGGAAAAGGCCCTCACCGCTTTTCGATTTTTACAAGCCACGCCTCATCTCCGGCTTCCACTTCCTGCCCGTCCGCAGCTTTTTCCCACAGAGTCTCCGATGCCAGGGTTTCCGCAGCCACGTAACCGTCAAAGTCCTCCCATGCGGCCTTGAGCCGCCCGGACCCGAAGAGACGCAGGCGTATACGGTCGGTCACCGCAAGGCCCATCTCCTTCCTGAGGTTCTGCACCCCCCGAACCAAGTCCCGGACATCCCCTTCCCGGGCAAGTTCCCCGGTAACCTCCGTATCCAGGCCCACTGTCAAGGTCCCTTCGTTCAACACCCGGAGGTTGGCCTTTTCCATGCGCCGGATGTCAAGCTTCTCCCCGGTGATCTCCACCGCCTTCTCCGCCACATCTATCGAGAGGGTCGCCCCTTCCAGGATGCCCTGAATCTCGGTCTGGCTCAGGGCTTCGATACGGGCGGCAACGGCTTTCATGTCCTTGCCCAGTTCCTTGCCCAGGACCCGGAAATTCGCCTTGGCTTGGTATTCCACCAGGTCTTCCTCATTGTCCCGAAACACCACGTTCTTGACGTTGAGTTCCTCCCGGATGATCTCCGTCATCTCCAGAAGCACCGTCTTTTCCTCCGGGTTCCGGGTCACCAGTTCCACCGTGCGCAGGGGCTGGCGGACCTTGATGTTGTACTGGGACCGGAGGGACCTGCCCATGGAAACCGCGTGCTGCACCGCAGCCATCTTGAACTCCAGGGCTGGGTCCCGCCGGGCTTTTCTGGGTACAGGGAAGTCCGCCAAATGCACCGACTCGGGATCGGCGGGCAGTCTGAGGTTCCGCCATATCGCATCGGTAACAAAGGGCATAAAAGGCGCGGCAACGGTGATGAGGGTCTTGAGCGCATCGTAGAGGGTCCCATAAGCTTCGAGCTTGTCGGCATCGTTTTCAAACCCCTCGCTTGCGGAAGCGCGCCAGAACCGGCGCCGGGACCGGCGTATATACCAGTTGTTAAGGAGATCGATGAACTCGATGATAGGATCCACCGCACGGGAAAGATCGTAGGCATCCAGGGCGTTTCCCACCTTTTCCACCAGGGTTTCCGTCACCGAGAGTATCCACTTGTCCAGGGGGTTCGATGGGTTGTCCGGCGCACCGGCGGGACTAATCCCGTCGATGTTGGCGTAGGTCACAAAAAAACTGTAGGCGTTCCAGAGGGGAAGGATGATGCTTTTCAGCACTTCCCGCACTCCTTCGTCGCTGTACCGGAGATCTTCGGCCTTGACCACCGCAGAATGGATGAGGAAGAGCCTCAGGGCGTCCGCGCCGAAGGTATTGACCACTTCCATGGGGTCGGTAAAGTTCCGCAGACTCTTACTCATCTTTTTGCCGTCCGAGGCGAGGACGAGGCCGGAGACCACACAGTTCATAAAGGCGGGTTTCCTGAAAAGCGCCGCCGCCAGGATGGTCAGGGTATAAAACCAGCCCCTGGTCTGATCCAGGCCCTCGTTGATGAAATTCGCCGGAAAGTGGCTGTCGAAGTATTCTTTATTTTCAAAGGGATAGTGGCTCTGTCCATAGGGCATGGCCCCGGATTCAAACCAGCAGTCCAACACCTCGGGGATTCTTCGCATAATACCGGAACAATGCGGTCCGCTTTCGGCGTTCGGCGCAGCCGAACACGGGATGGTGATGTCGTCCACAAAATGTTTATGCAGGTCCCCGATTTCCCTGCCGGAAAGTTCCTTCAGTTCCGCCCGGCTCCCGACGCAGAGTATCTTCCCGCAGTCCGGGCATTTCCAGATGGGCAGGGGATTCCCCCAGTAGCGGTTGCGGCTGATGGCCCAGTCCCGGGCGCCTTCCAGCCATTTTCCGAACCGGCCGTTCTTTATGTGTTCGGGCACCCAGTAAACCTGTTCGTTGGCGGCCAGCATATCCTGCTTGATCTTCTGAACATCCACAAACCAGGAGCTTACCGCCCGGTAAATGAGGGGGCTCCCGCACCGCCAGCAGTGGGGATATGCGTGGAGTATCTGGTCCCGTTTGACGAGTTTCCCCTCGGCCTTGAGGCGTTCCATGATGGCCTTGTCCGCGTCCTTCACGAAAAGCCCCTGGTAGTCGCCCACTTCGGAAGTAAAGCGGCATTCGGCGTCTATGGGGCAGATGGTGGGGACCCCCGTGCCCTTCAACACCCGCTGGTCGTCCTCGCCGAAACCCGGCGCGGTGTGGACTATGCCCGTACCGTCTTCGGTGGAAACAAAGTCCCCCGGATAGGTTCTAAAGGCGTTCTGCTCCGCGGCCCAGGCAAAGTAGGGGAACAGGGGCTCGTACTCCAGGCCCAGGAGTTCCGCGCCTTTGTAAGTCCCGACGCGTCGGTACTCTTCTTCGCTCCGGTAATAGGCGGAAAGCCGGGCCTCCGCCAGGATGTAGTGGTCCTCCCCGTCCCCGGACTTGTCCGCGACCAGGGCGTAATCTATGTCCGGGCCCAGGGTAAGGGCGAGGTTCGAGGGCAGGGTCCAGGGTGTGGTGGTCCAGGCCAGGAGGTAAGTGTTGGCGGGCAGAGCGGGGGGCGTTGCGGGGGTGGAACCCCCGCCGGGGGGGGTGGCGGAAGACTCGCTTCGCGAGTCTTTAAGGAGTTTTGCTTCACAAAACTCCACTTCCCCGCCAGGGGGGGGGCTCCCCCCCGCAGGCCAGAGGTCTGACTTGACTTTGAAGCGCACGGTGATGGCCGGGTCGTGGACATCCTTAAAGCCTCCCAGGTTAAGCTCGTGGTTGGAAAGCACGGTGGCGCACCGGGGGCAGTAGGGCAGGATGTAGTGACCTTCGTAGATCAAGCCCTTTTCCCAGAGGGATTTGACCACCCACCAGATGGTCTCCATATAATCGCCGTCCATGGTCTTGTAATCGTTATCAAAATCGATCCACCGGCCCAGCCGGGTGATCACTTCCCGCCACTCTTTTACGTATCGCAGCACGGAAGCACGGCAGGCTTCGTTAAAGGCCGCCACCCCGTACCGCTCAATGTCGGTCTTGGAGTTAAGGCCCAGTTCCTTTTCGATGAGGGTTTCCACCGGAAGGCCGTGGCAATCCCAGCCGAACCTGCGTTCCACCCGCTTGCCCTTCATGGTCTGGTACCGGGGAATAATGTCCTTGATGGTACTGGGTACAAAATGCCCAAAATGGGGCAAACCCGTGGCAAAGGGGGGACCGTCGTAGAAAACAAAGTCATTTTCGGGACGGCCTTCTCGTCCGGATACGGATTTCTCAAATATCTTGTTCTTTTCCCAAAACTCAAGAACTTCTTCCTCCAGCCTGGGAAAGCTAACCTTGGGGTCAACGCTTTGATACACCGTTCTGTTCTCCTGTCCGGCCAGTATGCCATAAGGGTACGGAATTTTCCAGTACGGCGCTGAAGGCGGTAATCTTGCATTTGGAGGCGCGTTTCTGTCAAATCAGGAAGAATTTGGGCGCATTTCCAGCTGTCCGCCAGTAGCCTTTCCGGGTGTTCGCCCATTGAATGGCTTGCTCTTGGTTTCCCCCTAACCGTATCAGGTTCACAATTCGCCTCCGCACCCTTTTCCAGTGTTTCCAGTATATTTGCCGTATCCACCGCCTCATCCATTCGCTGAGCCGTTTCAGATACATCTTTATGTCCCCGATACTGTACCATCCCTGTAGCAGAACAGCCATTTCCCTCAGTATCCCTTCCATGGTCCCGCTTCGTTTCCGGCTGGTCAGTGCCTTTAACCGCTCCGCCAGCCGTTTTAACGGCTTTTCATGTACCCGTATCCTGACGCTTTCCTTGCTCCAGTACAGGCTGAACCCCAGAAACTTCAGTTTCAGAGGACTCCCTACCGCGCTTTTCTTCCGGTTCACCTTGAGCTTTAACTTCCCTTCCAGAAACCTGATACATCCTTCCATCACCCGCTCGGCGGCCCTCCGGCTCTTGACGTAAATGTTGCAGTCATCGGCGTACCTGACAAACTTATGACCCCGCTCTTCCAGCATCTTGTCAAACTTTGTCAGATAGATGTTGCTTAATAGCGGCGACAGGTTCCCGCCCTGCGGCGTCCCCGCGGACTAAAGTCCATGTGCGTTTACTTAGGGATGGGGTGCAGTGGACGGAACAAGGCCGGAACCCTTTGCCGTTTAGAATCGGCACAGGCAAAAGGAAGCCGCCGCAACGTATCAGGTGAAAACATGAGATG